>JALVQH010000200.1 GCA_027031505.1 Campylobacteraceae bacterium
AAGAGGTAGTTGCCGTTGGTATCGGTCGTGGTAGTGGCCACTATCTGACCGTTGGCATCAAGCAGATTGACCGTAACATGGCTCACACCGCTTTCGTTGGAGTCCTGAATACCGTTGGCGTTGTCGTCGTACCAGACCCGATCGCCGATACTGCTGGCATAGACTTCCGCTTTGACGGTATTGGTCATGACCGCATTGGTCACCCCTGTAGCCGCGGCTCCGGCCGAGTTGGCATAAACATCGCCGTCGCGATTGTCCCAGGTGGCAAGCGTCACATGCAGATAGCAGGTCTGCGATCCCCGGATCGTAATGTCGCGTACGCGCACCGCCTTGACATCGCTTTGCGCAAATCCACACGCGGCATCCGGACCGTTTGCGTCCCCCTCGCACCAGTGGGACGCACCGCCGGAAATGTCGTTGCTGCTGCCATGCGGGGAGAGATCGAAGGTGCCGCTGTCGCTGCTATACCAGTAGGTGATGGCGCTGTCGTCGCAAGCGCCGTTGTTGTTGTCAAAAACGAGATGGTCAAAAACAAGATCGCCATGGAAACTGCTGGCCGGATCGTGCTGGGTATCGCTGGGTGTGTCGCCCGGTTTGGGCGTGAAGCGCAAGCTGCCGTTCACGCCGTCGCCGTTGAAAGGGAGCACATCGATGATATCCAGATCGGTCAGGTCAATATCGGCGCCGTTGCGCACCCCGACGCGGAACTCCATCCAGCTAAGCTGTGCGTCTTTGTTGATCTCATGATCGGGGGTGAGCGTCTCTTTGAAGGGGAGTATAGAGGTCGGCACAACGATATTGACCGTCGCATCGTCGATCCGTTTTTGAGGCGCGCCCTCATCGACGGGCGAATCGATCTGCGTATGGTTGGTCAAGACACCCGAAGGGGTGGTGACATTGGTGGTGACGGTGAAGTTGAGATCGCCAAAATCGGTACCCGTCGTCTGCATCCCCAGATCCCAGTAGAGGATCGTCTCCTTCCCCGTGCCGCCATTGAGTGTCCCGCATGGTACCCCTGTCGCCACCAGTGCCGGCGCATAGGTTTGGCAGTCGCTATCGGTCGCCGGCGCGAACACTGTCGGCTCACTGTAGCTGAAGCTTCCGCTTCCGTGCGTCGAGCCGCTTTGGTAGTGCAAACCCTCGGGCAGCACATCGACGATGGTCACCTCGTCGCTTTCGCTGTTGGGTGCACCGGTGGTAAAGGTCGGATGGAGCGAAACCTCCGCCGTATCGTCGATACCAATGCTGTTGGGGGACATCTTTTTGCTTATGCGTACAAACGCGCGCTGAAAGATGAGACGATCCCCGTATCCCCCCTCGGCCGAACTGTTGGCATCGTGGGGTCGGTAGGTGTTGTCTTTGTAGTGCCCGTCGGTACCGTCGATGCTGCTTTTGAGGGTCATGTAGTTGGGCAGGACAGTATTGGAGGGGATCGGATCTCCCGAATCGAAGAAATTCGAACGCGCCTGCTGGTGGATCTGAACGATCACCCGTTTTCCGGGCGCGATCTTGTCGATGTGCACGCGTACTTTGCTGACATCCGTCCCCTGCTGCTGCGCGGCTGCCTGCGCCTGATCGAGGGTGTCGTACCAGACGACCGAAGTGTCGTTGCACTCCCGCGCCACCAGATCCCCCGGAGCGGTATCGGGATCGGGCGGCCAAGCGTTGACATACCCCACCCCGTACGAGACATTCACATCCCTCGGATCGCTGTAGGGGTGGACATAGATATTGCGCTCGTCATGGGAGGTGGAGGGATTGTCATTGGCATTGGGGGCATTGGTGATCTTGTAGGTGTTGATATCAATCACATCGCATAGGTCGATATCCTCGATGTCCAGCACCCCCTGATTCGCATAAGTCAATTTGCTTGCAAAGACCCCGTTGGCTGTCGTCGTATCGAGTCCGGAGAGGGGCGAACCATGCCAAGGAGAGAAGCTCTTGTCCACTTTGCCCCTTTTTCCGCTCAGCGTGTTTGAGGTACAGTTGTTCTTTTCGCTCTCTTTGTGTTTGGCGGGATCGGGATCAATGTAGAAGTTTCCCTGTCCCGAGATCCCTACCGGTGCAAAGTCTGTTGCGCAGTTTTTGAGGGTGATATTGCCCTGAATATCGGATTCGGGGATAAAGATATAGAGTAAGGCATAGGTCGCCAGTCTGTTGGGTCCCAGCGATCTCCCGTTGGCTGTCATGATGGGAGCATCGGTGAGTGTGGCATCCGCATGATCGATCGTGACTGAGACGCTGTCTCCGCTCAATGCGCAGCTGATCTGCTGCGTGCCGCACGGCGCGGCGATACTTGACTTCGGATTCCATCCCGCTCTAGTGCAGGGGCGGGGATACAATCCGTTGATTGTCCGATCGATCTCGCATCCGTTGCTGCTACGATACCATGTCGCCAGTTTGGCATGGGGAAATCCCCCAAGGATCCAAGAGAGATCGTCGGTGAATGCGATCGTCGCATTGTGCTCGCCAGATAGCGCTTCGTTGCCCAAAAAGGGGAATATCCCGCGTGTTGTCGTTTCGCCCCGTACATTCTGAGACCCAATATTGAAAAGATACTGCAGCACGATCCCTTTTTCACCCGTATCCGGATCGGTACTTTGCACAAAACTCAAAAACTTTTTACTCAGATCCCATCGGGGCGCGGCGGTAACGATGATCTTGTCCTGATCGTTTGGATTGAGCGTCTGGGTCGTTGCAGTCGCGGGAGCGGAAGCATTGTTGGGGGTGTCGATCGCAAATTTCACATACCCCGGCTGCGCGCCGTTGGGGGTGTTGCCCTCGACAAGGACATCAAACTTCAAATCCGCCGCAAAACTGTCGCTTGAGGGGGTAAATGTATGCACACAGCGGATCGTCTTGCGGTCGGGAGAGATGATACTCTCTGCTTGGTCACACTCCGAAGGTATCTCATCCCAGACAAACCCTACGCCCGGAGGGAGGGTGCCGTTGATCTCCACCCACTGCTGCGTCCCTCCACCGCCACTCTCACTCCATGACCATCCTACATTGACCTGGAATTTGTCATTGGTGCGCACGATCAGATCGCCGTCGTAGTAGTCGTCGGTCAGATCGGAAGTGCCGTTGTCGTTGTAGCCCGGATCGGCATACATATCGCACCCGGCAACGGTGTTGTTGTTATCATTGATATCTGGGCAGATCAAACGCCCGTCCACCTTGTCACCTTTGTGGTTCAGGCTGTTGAGTGAACCGACGATGCCGCCTGTCTGGGTATATTTCGTCGCGATGCTGACAGTAGCCGCCTCAGCCATGACCATAAACAGCATGAAGAGTATGGGCAGTATAATATTATTTCTTTTCACTTTTCTCTCCCTCGACTGAAGCCGCATATCACAAGCAAACTTTGACAGAGACTATTATACACAAAAAAAGTCATAAAAATGTCAACCCAAGCCCAAATCTCGAAATAGGATTCTTTGAATTTGCATTATGCTCGTATTTACGGGGTTTGCAGAAAATTTGAGTCGCACCCGTAGGTTCGGCGATGATTTTATGCGAAACCCGTGAATGCGATGATGATGCAAAGTCATGAATTTCTATTTCGAGATTTGGGCCAAGTCTCCCACCTGTGCGAAAAGAGAGTGTTTGTCACGACACCAAAAAGAGTCTGAAAGCCTGCGAGGCGGATTTACTACTCTGCTTTGATACAGCGGATCGCCTCTGCATTGCTCATGTATCGGGTAAAGTAGGTCGTGATCGAATCGTGTCCAAAGAGCAGGTGGCGGACTTTGCCGTTTGAGACGGTACTGGTCCAGTAGCTCCCCTGCGTCCCGAGTCTATAGATAAATGTCCGGTTTGTCTGGCTGAGCCGTGTGCCACTCATCGGAAGTTTGAGGAAGTTCCGCTCTATGCGGTCACCAGGGAAGGGGTCTCGCACCTCATTTTTGTTGGTCTCGGCACTCAACTCATCCATTGTGGGAAGACGGAAACCGGCAGGACACATACCGTTGCCACTACTGTCGCTCAAAAATGCCTGTCGTTTCGAGAGATCATCATCCACCCCTACACTCACCCAGTCGACCGGAGAGCTGTTGCCTACGACCACGAACATATTGCTGTTTGGGGTCAGCGTATCGAGACGCCTCTCTATGATCGGACTATTGAGCTTCTCATGACCGTCCATACCCCGTCCAAAGGCAAAGAGACCGCCATAACATTCAGAATCGGTAAAACTCTGACAGACCCGCTCGGCGCCTAGGTTGCGATCGAGCCAGATGCGACCGGTATAGGGAGACTTGACCGTCTTATAGGCAAACCCTTTCCAAGTAAGGCTCTGCGATACAAAGGCGGGCTCTACCAGCACCTCTTCGCTGCTGCCTTTCACCTCATCTTTAAGACCCGAGACACTCAGACTTCCCACACCGCGTGTCGCCTCATAGAAGTTGTAGTTGCGTTCATTACCGTCGTCTCCTTTGTAAGCGAGACTTTGTAGCTGCTTGCTGATCGCATTGACCTCGTGGGTCTTGGGCATCTTGGTATCGAGCAGCACTGTCAGGATACGGAAATGCTTTTGCGAAGTACTTACACCCGGCTTTCGCTCCGGTATGTTGTTCTCTGCAAGGATATCACTCCACGGTTTGCGCACCACCTCCTGCGCCATGAAGTATTTTCTGCCCGAGGTTGGCAGCTTGTTCTCAGTGATATAGGTATTGGCAGCCGGCCATGTGGGCGATCCCCACGGTTTGGAGATCATCATATCTTTCACTTTGTCTTTGGAGAGCATCCCCATCAGATAGAGTTCGACATCGTTGTAGGGGAGTCCG
>JALVQH010000201.1:0-4550 GCA_027031505.1 Campylobacteraceae bacterium
AAACCGTTCATGATCGAAGATCTCATCCGTAAAATCGAGCACCACCGTACCGTCTGCATGCTGGAGAAAAACAATGCATTTTTTGAAGCATACACCGAACATCTGCTTGGGAGAGTAGAACACGGACAAAACCTTGACACAGTCACCCTCCCTGTTCTCGTTCAGACCAACTATCAACGTGCCGCAGACAAACTTGCCCTCGATGTAAGCCGTCGCCGGAAGCTTCCTCTAATCTATATTGCACTCGAAACCGATCATTGGGAAAATGAGATCCACACCATCGGTTCCCAGGCAATTGGCTACATTACCCAACTTGAAATCCTCAAAAAGGGGGAACGCGAAAACCTCTACGGTTTGCTGGAAGGGAAACGTTTTATCCTCACTAGCACTTCCGAAATCGACGATGCGCCCTTTAAAACCCTTCAAGTCACCGCCACCAATAAACTCTACGACCAGAATGAGATCCTCACCATCGACGAATACGTGCAGCATGTTGTCAAAAGTTTCCAGTACAAACTCCCCGACACTGAACTGAGCAAAAAACTCGGCATCTCCCGCAAAAGTCTCTGGGAAAAAAGGAAAAAATATGACCTTTTCAAACAAAAATGACCAATCGATCTACATCGATGCCGAAGCCCTCTCGACTCTCGCTCTCATCGAGGCGGGAATGCTGGCACCGGTCACCAGATTGATGCGCCGGAAAGAAGCCGAAGAGGTTGACCGTACCCGTCTCTACAAGGGGGTTCCGTTTCCCTTCTCTCTCCTGTTTGCGCCCAACGGAAAACGCAACCACAAAACGATTCAGTCTCTCACGCCGGGCGAAACCGTCGATCTGGTTTCTCAGGGGGGAAAAGTGGGCGAAATGACCATCGAAGAGGTATTTGAAATCGACAAAAAACAGCGCCTCATAAACATCTACGGCACCGACGACCCCTCGCATCCCGGCGTCAAAAATACGATGAAACGCCTCGGTAATGTCTCCCTCTATGGCACTTACCACGTCGAGTATCCGCTCATTCAGAATACCCTGCGCCGTATCGACCAGGCGATCCAGCGCACCGGCGCAGAAAAGATCAGCGCCATGATGCTGGCTGCCAATCCTCTCAACCGTGCCCACGAACGGATGATCCGCCAGGCCGTCAGCGAATCGGATCTGCTCATTCTCTTTCTCCGCAAGCCTTTTACCGACGAAGGGCTGCGCTACGACATTCGATTTCAGGCACTTACACTGTTTGTCGAGGGGTTTCTCCCCCGCAGCAAAGTGCTCATCGTTCCCTTTGAAAATACCTACATTTTTGCCGGATACAATGAGTTGGTTCTTGAGGCGTTACTGGCCAAAAACAGCGGATGCGACGAGATGATCATTGGTAAAAACCATGCCGGGTTCGGACTCTATTACGACAAAAACCACCTCAATACTATCTTCGATACTCTGAGTAACCTTGAGATTACCATCAAGACCATGGATGAATACGTTTACTGCGATACATGTCGCACTCTCGTGAGTACCCAGACCTGCCCCCACGGCCAGCACCACCATGTCCATTACCATTCGGCTTCGATTCTCACTCTGATCAAAAAAGGGATCATCCCCCCTACCATTCTTATGCGCAAAGAGGTCTCAGCCAATATTCTTACCGCTCTCTTCCCCGATCGTTTTGATAATCTGCAGGAGCTTTATTATTCCCTGATGCCCAGTTCCGGCCTTCTCGAGACCAAAACCGATGAGCAGTTCTATGCCAAACTGATGGAACTGTACCAAACTTCCTCACTGACATAGGGATCCTTTATGACCTTGCAAAAATTGTTCCTCACCTTCTTTGGCTCCGGACTCGCCCCCAAAGCTCCCGGCACCGTCGGTACACTTGCTTCTCTGCCGCCGGGTGCCCTGATCCTCTATATGCTGGGTTCCTCATCGTTGCTGATGCTGACCATTGCGATCACGATCATCGGGATCTTCGAGGTCAACAAGTATGAGAAAGTCACCGGCATCCACGATCACCAGATCATCGTCATCGATGAGACCGCCGGGGTGTGGCTGACGATGGTTATCACCTCGTACAGCATCCTCTCCCTGCCTGCATCATGGAGCCCATGGCTGGGTCTGGTACTCAGCTTCGCTTCCTTCCGTCTCTTTGACATCTGGAAACCCTCCACCATCGGCTGGATCGACCGCAATCTCAAAGGGGGTGCGGGTGTCATGCTCGACGATATCCTCGCCGGACTGGCTGCGGGGCTTCTTAATGCGCTGGTGCTTTCGTCGCTGGGAAATATTATGATATAATAGCATCAAAATCCGAACAAAGGATACATTATGTTGGAATATGGTATCAAAACAATCACGACAAATCCCACGCTCATTACCAAAGCAAGCCAGATCGTAAAATTGGTCGACAACAAAACCAAAAAGACAAGAGCCTATGTCTTGCCAGGCCGCTATCACCATATCGTAGAACAACTGATCAAAGATGAAGAATACAAAATGTGGGCTCAGAAGAAAAAGGCGCTTCTCCAGGAAAAAACAACCAACGACGAAGCGTTGATGGAGGCAGGACTTGAGAATATGGATCGGTATCTCGGTGAGTCGTGATGAAGCGCGGCGATGTGTATCTGGTCGATTTCGGCAAAAGCAAAGACAGCTTCAGTTTCGGCAAGAGACGACCGGTCATTATCTACCAGACTGACAAACTCAACTACGCAGTCGCGGAAGAGATTTATGATTATTTTCTCGTCATACCCCTCTCGACCCGATCGGATATCCTCACCGATGAATTCAGAGTCAAAATCGCTCCCAAAGATGCACTGGATCAACCATCCTATGCCGTCGTAAACAGCCTGTGTTTTCTGCACAAAGATTCATTCTACCAAAAGCTAACGCACATCACCGAGGAGGAAGAAGCCGAGATTCAAAGGGCTTTGGTGAATGTGTTTGATTTGGGATGAAAAGAAAAAATATTCACTCTTTTTTGCCGATAAAGGCACTTTTTTCACGATTTTTTCTCGTCCGATCGAAGTTTGCGCTCGACTTTTTTGACATCTTCTTCGGGAGAGAGCTCTTCGGGGACGATGCCTCGTGAGACGAGAGTGTCCCGGACGGCTTTGTTGTTGGTGATGTGTTCATTGGATATAGCGTGCTCTGTGTTCATCTGATGCTCTCGGGCATTATGAATCGTGATCTCGGTGGCAAAATCTTGAAAATATGTCAGATTGTCATACTTTGCTTTTTGAATGTTCTCAAATACCTTCACTCCCCACGCTGAGCAGTGCGGAGCTTCTCATACCGCCGACGCAGCTCGGGGTCGGTTTCGAGAGGGTTTTCCATGGTGATGGTACCGTTGGGCAGCTGATAGTAGATGACTCCGTTTTTGGAATAGACATTGGGGATACCCATTTCATGGTTTTTGCGCTGGGCTTCGCGGACGGCTGCGTTGCCGATACGCTGGATGGTTTCGGTGATAGGATTTTTGTTTTTCATGCGTTTATCCTTTTAAATGATTCCATTTTGATCTCATCGTAAATTGAGTTCTTATCGGCAATCTTCTCAAAGCTTTCATCCGCATTATAGTATATTTCCCACCAATCCACCAAATCGCTATACACTGAGAGAAACATCTCCCTGCTCCGATAAAACCTCCGGACGATATCTTCGCGCGGTACGCTGTGTCCCCCGGAGAGGACGCGTATAGCGACGCGCTCGATGTGAGCCTGGGGGTTTTCGAGGAAGAGGTAGATCAATGTCACTTCATAGCCGAGTTGGTGAGCCTGGTGGATGTATTTGATGAGGTATTTACCGGCCAGTGTAGTCTCGATCGCAAACGATTCTCCGCTGTGCAGCTGTGCATCCAGCCGTTCGAAAAAAATCCGCCCTGCACGGATCTGATAGCGGGTGATGTGCTCGGGATCGAGGGATGCGGCGATCTCGTCTGCATTGATGAAATGGAGCCCATGCAGCGAAGCAAACGATCGGGCAAATGTGGTCTTGCCGCTTCCATTGGCTCCGGCGATGATGTAGAGTGTCTTCATCCTCTCTCCTCCACCACCGCGATCTTCTCATCATTCAGCTCATAGACCATCGCATCGATCCGGGTTTCGAGGTCGGTGGTCGTTTCGCCTTGGACTTCGCGGATGGCGTTGGTGGCAATGCGCTGAATTTCATCTTCGGTAATGCGTTTTTGTGAAGGTGTCATTGGGTTCCTTTTGGGCACTAAAACAGTGACGACGTATAACCTGTACTCACTGGCGGATAAAACAATCCGATTATAGTAAATGGATTCTTTGTCCAGCCATGCATGCGCCGCATGGTTCCAAGATAGAGATACAAATCTCTCTGCTCAATCATCCAAAAAATCTTCTCTTTGATCCCCTGCTTGATCTCTTTTTCGCTTGCATGTTTCTTTTCAAGATTCCAGTACAGCTGACTGATTTCCCAGTCGAGTATGTTCATTTTACTCTCTTTTCCATGTGCATCCTCAAAGACAAGCTTGATGTCATAGGGCAAAGGGGGCATAGCGTGAAATTCAACCTCGCAGGTACTGTTGTGTTCAAACAGG
>JALVQH010000201.1:4560-4775 GCA_027031505.1 Campylobacteraceae bacterium
AATGTTTTCGAGAAGTTTGACAGAAGAGATATTGATTTTATGGCTTTCAGGTCTTGGGTCACGAGTGTCGCGCGTGATTTCAGCCTCGATCCATGTGTACTTTTTGAGTTTGTTGTCATACTCTTTGAGCGTCTTTGTCGGTATGGGATAAATACGGTACCAATTGCCCTCTTCATCTACTCCTGCTGTACAGACCAACTCTGTATATTTCTTAG
>JALVQH010000202.1 GCA_027031505.1 Campylobacteraceae bacterium
TATACCTACCTCTTCGGAGATTACCACACTGATATCCGGGGGGGTGAGTTTACCAGCTACAACCGTGACTTCACCGGCGGGCGTGCCGAGTACCGGGGGGCGAATGTCGAAGCGGTGGTCTTCGCCGCCAGGACCGACAAACTCCACTACCGCGACGAATTGCGCGGTGACGGGACACGGGGCTACTACACCCTGAGCCATACCCCCCTCATCGAGGGCTCTGAAGCGATTATTCTCGAAGTGCGTGATCGTCACCGCCCCGAAATCGTCCTCGATCGCAAACCGCTTGAGCGGTGGCGGGACTACACCATCGACTATGATACCGGCAAACTCTATTTCAAAGAGCCGATCTATAGCACCGATCGCCGGTTCAATCCCCGTACGATCGTGGTGACGTACGATGTCGAAGGGGACGGCAAAAACTACTATACTTACGGCGGAAGAGTCCGTTTCACTTCTGATGATCGCAAGCTTCAGATTGGTGCTACGGCGATCCGTCAGGAGCATGGGGATGGAGCCGATATGCTCGGTGGAGTCGACGGGACGCTCAAGCTCAGTGACCGCAGTGAGATCCACGCTGAGTATGCCCTTACTCGCAGCACCCACGAAGCCAACACCAGTATCGGCCATGCTTACAAAGTGGAGTGGAAATACGCCGACGACAATACCAGTCTCCGTGCCTGGTGGCGCTATCAGGATGCTGCCTTTGGTCTCGGCAACCTCCCCCAAGTCCTCTCCGCCACCCGCAAGATCGGCCTCGATGCGACCCGCCGGATCGATGCACACTGGAGCCTCAATGGCTCGATCTACCAGAATCGCCGCTTCGATGCCAACGGCACCTACAATGACGAATTTGTCTTCGAGCCGACCCTCAGCTACACCGACATCAACTGGAGCGCCTCGATCGGCTACCGTTATGCCAAAAACACTGCCACAGCCGCCACCAATCAGCTTACTCTCAAGCTCAGCCGCTACTTCCTCGACCGCAAGCTCAAGCTCACGCTGGGGCACGATCAGAGCCTCGGAGCCAACGAAGACCGGGAGTTCCCCACCCGTACCCGTCTCGAAGCGGATTACAAAGTGGATGAGAATACTTCTCTCTTCGGAGCGATGGAGCGCAGCGACAGCAACGGTCGGATCACGTGGCGCTCCCGGATGGGGGCGACGTACAAGCCATGGAAAGGGGGCGAGATCAAACTCAGCCGTCTGATGGATGCCACCGATCGGGGCTTCGGGGCGTACGACACACTGGGGCTGAGCCACCACTGGGACGGGGGCAAGCATTGGAAACTGAGTGCCGGCTATGAAAAAGGGATCGCCGAAGCCAACACCACCCGTGCGGGCTTTGACGCGCTCAACTTCGCTGCCCGATACGAGGGGGAACGCCTCAGCGGAGACGGAGCGATCGGGATGCGTCAGGAGGGGGGAAACAAAAAACTCAATGTTGATCTCGGTCTCTACATCCGCAAGAGCAAAAACCTCGGCCTCGCATTCGGAGTCGGCTATCACACCCGCTGGAATACCACCGACCTCCACCGCGATCTCAACGCCAAACTGGCGTTTGCCTGGCGCGACGAGACTACCCCGTGGATCGCGCTCGATCGGATGGATTACATCGACCGCTACGATCGCACGGCCTCCGATGAGACCCGTACCCGCAAACTCGTCAACAACTTCGCCGCAATCTACCACGCCGACCGGTGGGAAGTGGGGATGCAGTACGGACTCAAATATGTCCTCGACACGATTGACGGAGTCAACTACGGCGGCTGGGTCGATCTGATCGGCCTCGATGCCACCTACAGTCTGAATGGCACGTGGGCGATCGGCGCACAGGGGAGCGTCCTCCACGCCTATGGAGCCGGCAACATGGACTACAGCGGCGGCGTGTACGTCGAGACCACCCCCTGGGAAAATGCCAAACTCACCCTCGGCTACAACATCGCCGGCTTTGCTGACGAAGATTTCTCCGCCCAGAACTACCGCCACAAAGGGCCGTATCTTCAGATCAAAATGAAATTCGATCAGGAGGATATCAAGAAAGTGGTTGAGGGGGTGGCGAAGTGACGAAACTCTCTTTTTTTTTGCTTCTCTTTTTTGGGATTGTTGGAGCCGATCCCATAGAGCTTAACAGTACCACTACCCCCAACTGCACTACTCCCCAAAAAAAACTGAAGCTCTCAACATACGGCAAAAACGGCTCGCATCCAAACAACGCCGCGGAATTTCAAACCCTGATCAACACATATGCGGATGAAACCCATTACCACGGCTTCGGGTACATTAACAGAATTTATACGCAAAGGCGTCACAACAACGACCCTTATCACTCCAGAAGAGATGATAATTATCTCTCGATGATAGAGGGATACATCTATTTTCCTCAGACGGGTATCTACAAGATAGGCGTTGATGGGGATGATGCGATTGAAGTCTATATTGACGATACGCTCATTACCGGCTGGTACGGCGGTCATGCCCGCGCAGGTCATGCCGTGAACATTGTAGAGGTAAACGCGACGCAAGGGTGGCACAAAATTGCTTTTCATCATGAGGATGGGAGTGGCAATGACAGCTACTATCTGTATTGGCAACGCCCAACCCAATCAAGTCTCTCGATCGTCCCGGCATCGCGGCTGTATCACTGCCCGCCGGTCATCAGCCCTGTCCCGTCGATTTGCTCGGCACGGGTTCATGGAATCGGTCTCTCAACATACGGCAAAAATGGCTCGCATCCAGACAACGCTACACAATTTCAAACCCTGATCAGCACATACGCGGACGAAACCCATCGCCACGGCTTTGGGTATATCGACAAGATTGACACCCCAAGCGTTAATAATAACGATCCTTATCACCCCGGAACAGATAGTAATTATCTCTCGATAATAGAGGGATACATCTATTTTCCGCAGACGGGTATCTACAAGATAGGTATAGATGGGGATGATGCGGTTGAAGTCTATATCAACGATACGCTCATTACTGGTCGGTACGGCGCTCATTCCCGCGTAGGGCATGCCGTGCGTATCGTCGATATGCAGGCAAGTCAGGGGTGGTACAAAGTTTCCTTTCATCATGAGGAGGGGGGCGGCAGCGACAACTACTATCTGTATTGGCAGCCTCCATCCGGAAATACGATGGATATCATTCCCGCTTCCCGGTACTTCCACTGTATCCCAACCGTCACCAAAAGCTCGTGTGTGATCAATGACCCGGTCAACAGCACAACCAACCCGAGGAGGATCCCCGGAAGCACGATCCGTTATGCTGTAGAAGTAAACAATGAGGACGAGATCGTCATAAGTGACAGTATTGTTTCCGATACTATCGACTCGGCTCATTTCGATACCGGCACCATCGCCAACCTGCGTATCGGAACCAGTCCCTGCAACTGCCTCTCTCCCGGAACGACATCCCCCAACGGTGCCAACGGAACCGGCGATGGGGTCAGCCCAGTCAAACTCGATTTGGGAGATATTGCCCCCCACGGCAAAAAGTGCGGATATTTTGAGGTGAAGGTTAAATAGCAAAATGCAGATCAAGATGAAATTCAACTGGGAGGATATCAAAAAGGTGGTCGAAGGGGTGGCGAAGTGACGAAACTCTCTTTTTTTCTATTTCTCTTTTTGGGAATTCTTAAAGCCGATCCCATCACAATCAGCGGCACTGTCCCCGGCTGCTCCGCCCCCCAAAACAAACTGAAGCTCTCAACATACGGCAAAAACGGCTCGCATCCAAACAACGCCGCGGAATTTCAAAATCTGATCAACGCATATGCAGATGAGACCCATCGCCATGGCTTTGGGTATATTGACAACATTTATACTCCAGGGTATCTTAACCACGATCCCTACCATACCAATCCAGACAACTACTATCTCTCGATCATAGAGGGATACATCTATTTCCCGCAGGCGGGCATTTACAAGATAGGCGTCAACGGGGATGATGCGATTGAAGTCTATATTGACGATACGCTCATTACCGGTTGGTACGGCGGTCATGCTCGCGCACGACAAGCGCAGAAAGTTGTAGAGGTAAGCGCGACGCAAGGGTGGCACAAGATTGTCTTTCATCACGAAGAGGGCGCAGGGGGTGATGACTACTATCTGTATTGGCAGACCCCATCCCAATCCCGTCTCTCGATCATCCCGGCATCGCAGCTGTATCACTGTCCGCCGGTTGTCAACCCTGTTTCGCCGGACTGTCCAACGCCGGTTCCTGGAATCGGTCTTTCGGTATATGCCAAAAACGGTTGGCATCCAGATAACGCCGCGCAATTCCAAGCCCTGATCAATACATATGCAAACGAAAGTCATCGCTATGGCTCCGGCTATCTTGATAATATCCATACTCCAAGTCCTGCAGATAACAATCCTTACCATTCCGATCCAGACAGCTATTATCTCTCGGTGATACGGGGATATATCTATTTTCCGCAGACAGGTATCTACAAGATAGGTATAGACGGGGATGACGCGGTTGAAGTCTATATCAACGATACGCTCATTACCGGCTGGCACGGCGGTCACGGTGCCGCAGGTCATGCCGTGCGTATCGTCGATATACAGGCAAGTCAGGGGTGGTATAAAATTGCCTTTCATCAAGAGGAGGGGGGTGGCAGCGACAACTACTATCTGTACTGGCAGCTTCCATCTGGGAGTACGATGGATATCATTCCTGCTTCCCGGTACTTCCACTGTACCCCGACCGTCACCAAAAGCTCGTGCGTGATCAATGACCCGGTCAACAGC
>JALVQH010000203.1 GCA_027031505.1 Campylobacteraceae bacterium
GATCACCGATCTCGATCTCATCGTCGTACTCGAGAGCTTCATTGAGTGGTATGTAACTGTCCTTCTGTTCGGCAAGTCGCTCATCGTCATCGGCTACGACGGTGATCACTTTCTGGATGCTGTAAGTGCGGGTATCGGGATCGATATGCACCTCAAACGTACTCTCAGGTGACGTAAGGCGCTGGGCAGTTTTGACCACTGCTTCTTTAAATGCCTCGACAGCATTCTCTTCGGAAAGGTTTTTTTCGTGCGCCATCGCCTCAATAATGTCCAGGATCTTTTCCACTGAGTCAGTCCTTTTTGATATTTTGCCAGAACGATGCCATGAACCAAACAGTAACACATCGAGCGGGATTTTTATTTTTATTGCAGAAGGTGATTATATCTAAAGCTCCCTTTACCCGAAATAAAGTATAATCCTGCCAAATATTGCACCATCGATTTAATACAAGGACACAATAATATGAAGCTGAAATTGGCGAGAACCACTCTGAAAGCAAAGCCTAAAACCATTGAACTTTCCACAATCGAAAAACAACTGGATAACCAATCGATCTATTACTTCGACAAAGAAAACTCCCACAAAGATATCCTGGCGCTTATGGACTATTTCGATACCCGGGGCTGTAACGTCTATATGCGTGAGATCACATACGGCCTGAGCGAAGGTGAATTTATTTATGAGGTGCACATTGTCCGATAGTGCGCTCGTCTCTTTGAAGCATTCTCCTCTCTTTCTCCATGTCTAAAAAACTCTACCTTGAAACACTCGGCTGCGCGATGAATCAACGTGACAGTGAGCACATCATCGCCGAACTCAATCGCGCAGATACGTATGAATGTACCGACAGACTCGATGAGGCCGATCTGATTCTGATCAACACATGCTCAGTGCGCGAAAAGCCGGTTTCCAAGCTCTTCTCCGAGATCGGAGTCTTTGCCAAACATCGAAAAGAGGGTGCCAGGATCGGGGTGTGCGGCTGCACGGCCAGCCATCTTGGCGCGGAGGTGATCCGGCGGGCACCGTCGGTCGACTTCGTCCTCGGCGCCCGTAATGTCTCGAAGATCAACGACGTAATGACCCGCCACCATGCGGTGGAGGTAGACATCGACTACGATGAGAGCACCTATCCGTTCGGCGAGTACCGCACTACCCGGTACAAAGCGATGGTCAACATCACCATCGGGTGCGACAAAAGCTGCACCTACTGCATCGTCCCCCATACCCGGGGTGAAGAGATCTCGATCCCGAGCGATTTGATCGTACGGGAGATCGTCAGAGCCGTAGAGGGTGGCGCCAGAGAGGTGCTGCTGCTGGGGCAGAATGTCAACGGATACGGGCGGCGTTTTGGAGTTGGAGTGGTCGAAAACGTGAAAAATTTTACCGAATTGCTTCGCACAATCAGCCGCATTGAGGGGCTGGAGCGGATCCGTTTTCAGTCGCCCCATCCTCTCCATATGGACGATGCGTTTCTCGAAGAGTTTGCAACCAATCCGAAGATCTGCAAACAGATCCATGTTCCGCTCCAGAGCGGATCGACCCGGATCTTGCGGGCAATGAAGCGGGGGTACACGCAGGAAAATTTTCTCGAACGGTGTGCAAAAATCCGCCGACTGGCACCCGAGGCGGCTATCTCGACCGATGTGATCGTGGGCTTTCCGGGGGAGACCGACGAAGATTTTGAGGCGACCATGGCGGTGCTTGAAGCGGTGCGGTTTGAGCAAATGTTTTCGTTCAAATATTCGCCCCGACCGCTGACCGAAGCAGCGGAGTTTGAAGGGCAGGTGGACAGTGCCATCGCCGGCGAACGTCTCAAGCGGATTCAGGCACGGCACAATGCGATCCTTGATGAGGTGATGCACGCTCAAATGGGACGGATACATCGGGTCTATTTCGATGAACGCAAACCGGAAGGGCGGATTGCCGGACGTACGGATGACGGAAAACTGGTTTTTGTCTCGGGAGGCGAAGAGCTTCTGGGACAGATCCGTGATGTGGAAATCATCCGAACCTCCCGTACGGCACTCGACGGCAGGGTGATCTGACATGACTCCCGATCTTTCGGATCTGATCGAACAGTTTCTCGTCTATCTAACCCGAGTACGAGGGTACAGTGAAGCGACAGCAACAACATATGCCACGGCACTCCGCCAGATGGAGCAGCAGTGCAATTGGTATGAAGAGGAGGGGCGGTGGATACTCGATATCATGCCCTGGCGTCTGGCGATCCGATCCCTTTCCAGGCGGAGCATCCATGCCAAACTGACCGCCATTCGTTCCTTTGTCCGCTACGTAAATGACCTCACGCCTCTTACGGTCAAAACGCTTGGGGACGAAACAGTCAAGACCCCGCAAACCCTTCCCAAACCTGTTGAAGAGCGTACGATTGATGAAGTGATGGAAGCAGCTGCACCTCAGGATCGGCTCGTAATCGCAATGTTGTATGGTCTGGGATTGCGGATCAGTGAATTGGCTTCTTTGAAACTGGAGCAGATCGATGCAGAGTGGGTTCGGGTTCTCGGAAAAGGAAACAAAGTACGCCAGATTCCTCTGCTGCCTTATCTGCGCGAGCTCATTGTGCAGCATCGGCGGAGCCAATCACCCCAAACCTATCTGTTTGAAAAAGAGGGTAGACCCATGACGGCAGCCCAGCTGCGCTACCGTCTGACGAAAGTGTTTCGCGCACACGGCTTCAAAACGACCCCCCACCAGCTTCGCCACTCTTTTGCGACCCATCTTCTGGCTCACGGTGCCCGTATCGCCGACGTGAGCGAACTCCTTGGTCATGCTTCCATGGCAACGACGCAAGTCTACACCAAACTCGGCAGTGTAAAAAAGATGAAAGAGTATATGGGAGCACATCCGCTGGCAGGATTCACCCCTCCCCCCGTATCTGATATGTAATGTCCCCGGCTCCAAATGCCGTGATCAGTCCTTTGCTGTATTCACGGATCACATGTCCGTCCCGCACTACTTTGACGATGCCGTCCTCTCTGATGATCCGGTCGGCCATGAGGAGTTTGTAGCGGCTGAAGGCCCCTTTGAGGTCGATATCCACTTCGATCTCACCGGCGGCCCAGATGGGGAGAATTACCAATTCATCTACCCCTTCGAAACACTCGACAAATCCCGGGAGATTGTCGAGCGTTCGACTGTATTTGTGAGGCTGCCAGATGGCAGTGAGGGTACGAAGACCCCGAAGATTCTGGTAGGTTTTAAGTGCCTGAATGGTCGCTTTGATTTCGGTAGGGTGGTGGCCATAATCGTCGATGACGACACATGTATCCCGGTTCTGAATCACATCAAAGCGTTTTTTGATCCCCCGATACTCCAGAAGGCGGATACGGATGTTTTCGATCGATACTCCGATTTCCAGCGCTGCGAGGATTGCCAGTGCTGCATCGAGTGCGATATGCTCTCCGAAACCAGACACTTCAAACACCCCGTAATCCCGAAAACCAAACCGCGTGTGGGGCTCACCGTCCACCAGCACATACTCAATCTGCGTGATATCCCGGGAAGGATACAGACGCACCGCTTCCAGATCCAAAGAAGCCAGAAACGGATCCTCCCCATTGACCACCCGGAGGGTTGCCATCTCGAGAAAACGTCGGTAGGCGTTGTAAAACCGCTCTTCATCGTATCCATAATACTCCATGTGCTCGGGCTCGACGTTGGTGACGACGGCGAGCCAGGGGTGGGAGTTGAGGAAGCTTTCATCGCTCTCGTCGGCTTCGAAAACCACTCGGTTGTTGTCGTAATGGCGCACATTGGAGCCGAACTGTTTGGCGATGGCGCCGATGAGTGCATTGGAGTGAGGGAGCAGGGCTGCGAGCATCGCTGAGGTAGTGCTTTTGCCGTGTGCGCCGCCGACGGCATACACCTCCTGATCGGCGAGGATGAAAGTGAGCGCCTCTTTACGTGAGAAGACTTCGATCCCCAGCTCTCTGGCGCGGATATACTCGACATTGGTGGGACGCACCACCGCCGAGTGGATCACCCGCTCGGCTCCCTCGACGGCATCGGGGTGGTGGGGGATGGTGATCTTGATGCCGAAGTTGGTCGCCAGATCGTCGGTGATCTCAGTCTGCTTGATGTCGCTGCCGCTGACGGTGTGTCCCTGTCCGACGAGGAATTTCGCCAGAGCTGACAGGCCGATACCTCCGATTCCAATAAAATGTATTCGCATCGTTTCCCCTAATTGTTATCGAGTGTTTCAAGCTCTTTTTTGCCTGCTTCAATGTGTCGAGACCACATCGCCATGATCATATCGTTGGGCTGAACAAATTCGGTGATAAAGATGCTTTTGGGATCCTCGGGATCGAGAGAGGTCACGTCGGCGAACTCGTCGATGAACGTCTCAAAACCGATCCCCTCCATCACCGCGGCGGCATGGATCATCATCGCGTCATGTATGTCGGGCTCTTCGATCTGATGGTGCAGAACGAGGAAGATCTCTTTGGCACCCTTTTTATCGTTTTCGCTGTAGCGCTGGATCCCGTGCTCGTAGATCGCCCGGGCCGTGGCATACTCTTCGGGGTCGGAGAGGTCAAACTTTTTGTGCCTGGTAAGGTACTCGGCGAGGAGATCAAATGCCCGGTTGACAATGAAAGTAAAAAGATCATTGATCGTATCCTCGTCCTCCTGCATCGCCAGCTTGATGTCCAGAAGCTGATATCCCCTGGCGATGGAGTTGTGTTCGCGCATCTCTTGTTCGAGCCGCCGGACATTGTCCTGAAACTCAGCGTCGTTTTTCAGCGCCTCGATGTCGAGGTTCTCCTGCGTCATACTTGTATCGGGGGTCGTCATAGTATCTCCTTGTTGAAACGTGCGATGGTTTCGAGTGTCCGGCGCATGGTCTCCTCTTCGTAGACGAGCGCCAGCCGGACGTAGCCGCGCCCCTGACCGTTTCGGCCGAGGAATGAACCGGGCAGCACTTTGATGTTGTGGCGACGGTAGAGCTCCTGCGTGTAGCGGAGCTCATCCCCCGCTTCCATCCAGATGTAAAAGGTCGCTTCGGGGATCACGGTGCCAAGGAGCGTATTGGCCAGGACAAAATTGCGGCGATATTTTTCCCGGAACGCCTCCACATGCTCCTGATCAGCCCACGCCACGGCGGCGGCATGCTGGAGCGGCAGAGGGGCGGCACACCCGACATAGGTGCGGTAGGTCATGTATTGTGAGAGGATTTCGGCATCTCCGGCGATGAATCCACTGCGCAGCCCCGGCGCCGAGGAGCGCTTGGAGATAGAGTTGACCACGAGAATATTTTTGAACGCAGGATTGCCCGCTTCGATGCTGGCATTGAGAAGTGAGGGGATCGGATCGTGGAGGTAGAGATCAACATAGCACTCGTCGTTGAGGAGGACAAAGCCGTACCGCAGTGCCCGCTCCACCCACTGCACCATCTGCTCGAGGCTCAACACCGAAGCGGTCGGATTGTCGGGGGAATTAAGGATTACCAAATCGCAATCAGCCAATTCCTCCTCGTCGACCGTCGGCTGAAAACGGTTCTCAGCGGTAAGGTTGAGGTAGAGAACCCGGGCGCCACTCACTTTCGCCGCCCCTTCGTAGATCTGATAAAACGGATCAGGAAACGCCATGACTGGATTGTCAATCCCGTCGAGGAGAAACTGCGGAAAGTTAAACAGCACCTCCCGCGTCCCAAACGTGGGGATGATCTGCCGATCCTCCAGCAAGACGCCAAACCGCTTGTCAAGATACGTCAGCATCCCCTGCCGAAGAAAGTCTTCACCGGCGGTTTTGGGGTATTTGTTGAACAGAGGGGCATGCTCCCGCACCGCATCGAGGATAAACGCCGGCGTCGCAAACTGCGGCTCCCCGATCGTCAAACTGATCGCCTCTGTACCCTCCGGTGGCTCGATGCCGGCGAGCAGACGGTTGAGTTTCTCGAACGGATACGGTTCAAATTCGGTTTTCATCTCTTTTCCCTGTTACCATGGTGTGCAATGGTACACCCAATCTTTTATTCAGAAAGGCGTTGCAAAGCAACGCAATCCCTAAACTCCTCATTCCTCATTCCTGATTTATTTGCTCCGCACCAGCCATTCGATGATCTGATTTTGCAACGCGCTTCCCTTCCAGTGCTCCCGGCCGTTGTATAAGACCGCTACGGCGTACAGTTTGCCCGATCGGCCACGGACATAGCCAGTGATGTTTTTGGCGTTGTTGAGAGTACCAGTCTTCATCCAGGCACGCCCTTTGGCAATGCTGCGGCGAAAACGGCGCCTGATAGTGCCGTCTTTGCCGGCAATGGCCAGAGTCTGCATCCAGCGTGAACCAAGGGTTTTGTAGGCATCCCGCAACAGATGAACCAGAACATTGGCCGTAACGTAAGAATGGCGTGAGAGACCGCACCCGTTTTGGATACGAATGTGATTGTTCCAGAGACCTCGGGCAGCGAGAACACTGCGAACAGCTTTTTCCCCTTTGGCTTCGGTCGCCGGAGCACCTTCCCGCTGTGCTCCGAGGAGAAGAAAAATGTGTCGAGCGTAGAGGTTGTTGCTCTTTTTGTTAGTTTTGGCCACGATCTGCAGCAGAGTACGGGAGCGGTGGATGATCAGTGCCCGTGCCGAACGGGGGATGCGCCCCAGAACCCATGTGCCGTCAAGACGGATGCCCGTACGTTTGAGTGCCGACCGAAACGCGTAGTAAAAACTCTCGTGGGGGCGGGTCAGCACCTTTGAAATCACCCGGCGGGGACAATGAGTTGAGAGAGTACCTGAGAGAATGACCCGGGGGCGTATTCCTGTGTTGTCAATCTGAATCCGTGGCCACGAGCGGCTCCCTTTGCAACTTTTTGATGTCGGCTTCAGGTGATTGATCAGTGTATAGGCATCCTCTTCGATCCCTTTATGGGCAACAATCGTTTCTCCGCGAGGCTGCACTACAATCCGGTTGAGGTGATCATCCAGCATCAAGGCATCAGGCATAGCGTTGTATTCACTATAACGGTTGCGGTCAAATCCGGAGCTGACACGATCCTGTGTTCCGAAAAAGCTGAGATCAATCAGTAGATTACCTGTAATGTGTCGTATCCCAAGCCGTCGGAGCCGTTTGGCGATTCGGGACAGATCCCGGGAGCTCAGCGTCGGATCCCCGAATGCTTCGACCGCCAAATCTCCATGGATTACCCCGCGACTGAAACGACCGGTATAATAAAATTTGGTCGGCCAGCGAAATTCTGTTCCCAGATCCAACAAAGCACTATAGGTTGTCAGCAGTTTCATAACTGATGCCGGTGTACGCCGCTGATCAGGGCGATGGGAGGCGATGATCTTTCCGCTTTTGAGTTCACGGATAAGAATGCTGATGCGAGAGGGGTCAATTTTATTGGCGGTTACCATGTCAGCGATACTCTGAGGTACAGCTGCCCATATCCCTGCAGACGCAATAAGTCCCACGATTAGCAGCCGACCTGTCATGCCTGTCCTTTGACGGCTTTTTTCAGCTGTGTGAGTGCCCGGCGGAGGATCGTACGGGAGGTGCCGATATTCAGGCGCATAAAACCCGATCCGGCCTCTCCGAAACTGGTGCCGGGATTGAGCGCCAGCCCCGCCCGGTCAAAGACAAGTGCCTCTGTCTCGGCATCGTCCAGCCCCAGTGCCCGGAAATCAAGCCAGTTCAGGAAGGTCGCCTCGGTTTCTACCGGGACGATTCGGGGGAGATGTTCTGCCAGATAGCTTCGGACGAATGCAATGTTGTCCCGGAGCACCTCCATCAAATCGGTTAACCAGGCAGCACCTTCCGGGGTGTAGGCGGCCTCGAGTGCTGCGATGCCGAAAGGGTTGCCCTGCGACAAACCGATTTGATCGTACCGTTTCTGGTAGGCTGCACGCCATGCAGAATTCGGGATGATCGCATACGAAGTGTTCAATCCGGCGATATTGAATGTTTTGGAAGGGGCATGCAGTGTCAGGGTGATCTCCTGCGCTTCGGAGAGCCGTCCGATCGGGAGATGGGGACGGTCATATACGATATCACTGTGGATTTCATCAGCGACGATGATCACATCATTGTCCCGGCAGATTCGAGCCATACGCTGCAGCTCTTCCGGGTGCCAGACACGGGTAGTGGGATTGTGGGGGGAGCAGAGAAGAAACATCCGGGCTTCCCGGGCTTTGGATTCGAAATCGTCCCAGTCAACCGTATAGCGCCCCTCGAAATAGTGCAGACGATTCTCCAGCAGAATCCGCTTGTTGGCTTCTACTGCCGTCATGAAAGGGGGGTAGATCGGCGTCTGGATCATGATGCCGTCTCCGGCATTGGTCAAGGCAGTGATGGCGGTGTTGATCGAGACGACGACGCCATGATCGGGGACGATCCACTCCCGATCAATTTTCCAGTCAAACCGTTCGGCATACCACCAGCGGATCGCCTCAAAAAAGCGTTCACCAAAAAGCGTGTACCCATAAACAGGGTGATCGAGACGGGTCTGCAGCGCTTCCCGTACGATCTGTGGCGCGGCAAAATCCATGTCGGCCACCCACAGAGGCAGCACATCTTCCCGCCCGAACCGCCGGAGAGTATCGTCCCACTTGAGTGCACCGGTTCCCCGACGATCAATTGCATCAAAACCCATGTTGATCCTTAGAATTCTATCTGCTCTTTGGAACTCTCAATAAGGCTGACAATGAGTGTATAAGTGTTGGCAATGACTGCCCCGATCACCATCCCGATTGCCAACCGATCTGCATGATAAAAATACATGGCAAAAAAAGCAGGTATGAGATGTAGGTCTGCTACAAACGAACCGGCCAGCAACTCGGCTGAGAGAACATTGCGCACTCCGATCTTGAGCAGAGTAGATGCCATATTGATGCTGCCGGCGAGAAAGAGAGCAAAGAGGGTATTTTCATACAAAAACCCCGCACTCGTCGTCAAACTCATTAACGTGAAGAATACATAAAAGACCTTTCCCCATTTCATCGTGGATGCTCCTTAATTATTTTGGATTAGGTGTCTTGGTGTGCAACTGCACACCCTGCGCGATTTCTAATGTTCAACATGCCCCTATCCTGCAAGTGGCAAAATTTATCCGATCTAAAGGCAGGGTTTCAACCCTGCACGACGGGACTGAAGTCCCTGCTCCAGATGAGACAACTACCTAACAATTCCTAATTTCTAATTCCTAACTCCTAATTTACACAGTTCCCTGCTCATACATGGCACGCATCTTTTCCTTCTCTTTTTCGCGGCGCAGCTTGTCGGCTTCACGTGCGCGAAACCCTTTGACATCGAAGCCGAGCCACATCAGGATCGGTGAGGCGATAAAGATCGACGAATAGGTACCGACGATCACACCCACCAGCAAGGTGAAGCTGAAACTGTTGATGATCTCTCCACCGAAAAGGTACAGTGTCAGGACAACAAAGAAGGTGGTCAGCGACGTGAGGGTCGTCCGGGAGAGGGTGCGGGTGATCGATTCATTGATGATCCCGGCCAGATCAGGATTTTTGATCGTACGGATCCCCTCCCGGATCCGGTCAAAGACGATGATGGTATCATTGAGCGAGTATCCCAGCAGAGTCAGGATGGCCGCAAGCGTGTCGAGGTTGACCTCGATCCCGAAGAGGACAATCGCCCCCGATGCGATGCTCACATCGTGCACGAGCGCCAGTACGGATGCAACCGCAAACCGCCACTCGAAACGGAACGACACGTAAACGAGGATCCCGGCAATGGCAAGGAGCATCGCCATGAGTCCCTTGGTACGGAGTTCATCGCCGATCCTGGGTCCCACCATGTCAACACGGCGCACCTCAAATTTTCCGGTCTCTTTGAGGAGGGTGCGCACCTCATCACCGACATCGTTGCCGACCACTTTGGAGCTGGTCTTGGTGCGGATGACGATCTCATTGTCGCTGCCGAAGAAGGTAACATTGGCGCCTTTGAAGGCGGGACTGGCTTTGAGCGCTCTCCGCACCTTCGTGATGGGGGCTTTGGTGTCATACTTGACCTGGATCAGCGTCCCCCCGGCAAAGTCGATTCCGTAGTTGAACCCTCTGGTCAGCAGCAATCCCCACGAGAGGAGGACGAGCACCAGTGAGAGGAGACCGAACGTGCGGCTGACCCCCATGAAATTGATCGGTTTTCTGTAGTGAAAAAGTTCCATTTATTTCACCCCCTCTGTCTGAATGCCGAACCAGCGGCGAAGTTTGTTCTTGTGGATGGAAGGGAGCAGCATCTGATAGATACCGTGTGTCCCGAGAATCGCTGTAAGCATAGAGGCAAGGATCCCGATACTCATCGTCAGAGCAAATCCCTTGATCGGACCGGTACCGTAGGCATACAGCACAATCGACGAAATGAGTGTCGTGATGTTGGCATCCCAGATTGCGGTGAAGGCGTTGTCGTAGCCCTCCTCGATCGCTTTGGGGATCGATTTGCCCGCGTAGAGCAATTCCCGAATCCGTTCGTTGATGATGACGTTGGCATCCACCGCCATCCCCACGGTGAGGACGATCCCCGCCATTCCCGGCAGGGTCAGGGTCGCGCCAAAGAGCGCCATCACCGACAGGATCAGGAAAAGGTTTCCGATCAACGCAATGTCGGCAATGATGCCGGCATAACCGTAGTAAAGAATCATAAAGATAACGACGAGGACAAATCCAAGCGCCAGCGCGAGGGTACTGGCCTGAATGCTGTCGGCTCCAAGGCTGGGTCCGACGCTCCGCTTCTCCATCACATAGACTGGAGCAAGCAGGGCTCCCGAACGGAGGGCAATGGCGACATCGTTGGCTTCGTTGAGGGTAAAGTTCCCCGAGATCTGCCCCCGTCCACCACCAATCCGCTCCCGGATCACCGGGGCGGAGTAGACTTTGTTGTCCAGCACGATAGCCATCCGCTTCCCGACGCTCTTGCCGGAGAAGTCGCCGAAGATTCGCGCCCCTTCACCGTTGAGAACGAAGTTGATCACCGGCTGATTGTTGCGGTCGAAGCCCACTTTGGCATCGGTGAGCATCGATCCGTCGAGGATCGGGATCTGGCGCAGGAGGTATTTTCGCTTGGAGTCTTTGACATCGGGTAAAATAATATCCCGATATTTTCTGGCTTCATCAGGGCTCATGGTATAGACCCGAGCTGCACGGTCTTCGTCAACGGCCATCATCTGCAAATGAGCCGTACGGGCGATCAGCTCCCGGATCCGCTGCTCATCAGCTGATGTTTTGATCCCCGGCACCTCTACGAGGATCTTCTCTTCCCCCTGCTGCGCGACGGTCGGCTCTGCCAGACCAAACTGATCGAGCCGGTTTCGGATCGTATCTACGGCCTGTTTGATCGCATTCTGTTTGGTGCGCCCGATCTCTTCGGGAGTCAATGCAATTGCAAAGTCTGCACCTTGAGCCTTCGGAACCGTTCCGGTCAACTCTTTTTCAAGAAGGCTTTTTGCTTTGGGTATATCATCTTCGTCAAGCAGTTTGAAGTGGATAATGTTGTTTTCGATGCGCAGATCATCCATAACCATATCGTTATCATCGAGGAGGTACTTGACCGTTCCGGCAATGGCTTTTATCCGGGAGGTGATCGCTTCGTCGCTTTTGACTCCGAGAAGCATATGCAGCCCCCCCTGGAGGTCGAGCCCCAGCGTGATCTTCCTGCCGCTTTCGCTCTGCACAAGCGACGGGATCGAAAAGACCACTCCGAAGATCAACGCAAAAATGAAAATCACCACCCGGTAATTCAATCGGCTTAACATCTCCGGGCTTCCTTATGCATCGAGTTTGCGTGCGACATAGGCACGGTCAAGTTTGGCAACAGCACCGTCACTCAGTTTGATTTTGATAAAATCCTCTTCGACCTTGACGATTTCTACTATCAAGCCGCCGCTGGTGACGATCTTGTCCCCTTTGGTCAACGATTCAAGCATCGCTTTGTGCGCTTTTTGCTGCTTCTGCTGTGGACGAATGATCAGAAAATAAAAGACCGCAAACAGCAGAATCAATGGTAAAAGTTGAGCCATCCCTTGTGACATAGGATATCCTTTGTATGAAAGTTAGCAAACATTTTACCACTTCAGCTCTAACAGCAGGCTTGTTCATCGCTCTGACCGGCTCGGTGTGGCTCTATGCCGCATGGATGAAATGGGATTTCCCGATGCTGACGACCTTTGCCGGGCTCCTTTTTTTAACCTTCCTTCTTGGCGCGAAGCGACCGACGTGGTTCTGGATAGGTTTTTTTATCGGAGTGTTCTGGTTTGGGTGGATCGGGGTGAGTTTCTATTACTACCATCTTGCCTGGCTTATCCCGGTTGCAATCCTCGGTGTTGCCCTTATATACGGTTTCATTTTCTATGCAATCGCATACCTCTCTGAAAAAATCCCCCATTCAGTCATAAGTTTTGCGGAGAAAAACCAACCAAAACCATTCACTATTCACTATTCACTATTCACTCTGACACTCAGAAGCTTCATGCTTCTGAGTGTCAGCTATCTCCACCCCTTCGGCTTTGACTGGTTCAAGCCCGAATTGGTCTTCGTCCACAGTTATCTCGGCGTCGCGAAGTGGCAATTCGCCCTCATCCTCACCGCCCTCATCCTCGCCCTCTGGCGCAGAAAACCCCTGTTTCTGCTGCTGGCGATGCTTGCGTACTCCCCCGTCGAAGTGGAGCGCCTCCCGACCGATCCCACCCATACCTTCAAACTCATCACCACCCACACGACGATCGCCGACAAATGGAACCCGGAGAAAATCCCCAAACATATCGATCGTGCTCTGCACGCAATCGACCGGGCGATCGCGGAGGGATACCCGGCGGTGATCCTCCCCGAGTCGATCTTCCCCTTCTTCCTCAACCGCCGATCCGATATCTTCGGAGCCCTCATAGCCCGCTCACAGCAGATCGACATCATCATCGGCGCCCTCTACCTCGACGGTACCATCCACCGCAACGCCACCTATCACTTTCACCGGGGGCGCTACACCGTCGCCGACAAAGTGGTACTTGTCCCCTTTGGCGAAGCCAATCCTCTGCCCGAATTTGCCAGCCGGTGGGTCAATCGGATCTTTTTTGACGGCGCCATCGACTATACTGCTTCCGCCCAACCTACCGATTGGGATATCCGGGGACAACGCTACCGAAACGCCATCTGCTACGAGGCCACCAGCGAGACCCTCTACGCCGACCGCCCCGGGCGCATGATCGTCACGAGCAACAATGCCTGGTTCGTCCCCTCGATCGAACCGACATTCCAGCGCCTCCTGCTATCATATTATGTTCGCAAATACGGCACGACGATCTACCACGCGACTAACATGAGCCCGGCGTATGTTCTGCGACGGAAGCATTGATGTGCTACAATGAGATATCCTACATCAGGAGCAGGGACTTTAGTCCCGTCATGCAGGGCTGAAGCCCTGCCTCCAAACAAGCAAGGAACAGCATGCTTACCCTTCACGATAACCTTTCAGACACACATCTGGAATGTCTCAAAAAGTCATACGACAATGGTGTGCCCGGCCTCTACATCCCAATCCATTCCCAGATCCAACAATCGGTTCATCGATCTTTGGAACAGATCAAAAAAGGTGAAGTGATGGGCATCGATGAAGCCTTCAAGCGTGCTATGGAATCCTATCGCCCATGACGCCTCCCCGTTTCAAACGCTTTTTCATCGCACCCATCGAAGCATACCAGTACCTCTCCCGTATGCTCCCGGGCTCCTGCCGCTATTATCCCACCTGTTCCGAATATGCCAAATGGCAGTTTACGTTCAACGCTCCCCACCGAGCTCTCACCGCCAGTACCCTCCGGATCCTTCGCTGCAATCAG
>JALVQH010000204.1 GCA_027031505.1 Campylobacteraceae bacterium
GCAGTACAAGTGGCTTGAGAATGACCTCAAAAACAGCACCAAAAAGTGGAAATTTATCCTCCTCCACGAGCCGGGCTGGTCTGCCGGAGGACACCACAACAACTCCAACGTCCAGAACTACATCCAGCCTCTGGCCAAAAAATACGGGGTAAGCTTCATCTTCTCCGGTCACAACCACTATTATGCACGTGCCTCAGTCGACGGCGTCCAGCATGTGACAACCGGCGGCGGCGGAGCGCCGTTGTATAGGCCAAGAGGCGGAGAGCATATCGTAAAATCAAAAATGGTGCACCACTTCTGTACGGTGCACATCGAGGACGGACAGCTTCTCTATACTGTCACCGATGAAAACGGCCACCAGATTGATACTCTGACGCTCACCAGGTAAATAACTGCGCAAGGGCATGTGTGCTCTTGCGCTTTCGTCTTTTTTCTACAAATATCTCCTCTCGTTCGGATCTCCCAATTCCATCACCTGCCACGGCAACCCCTGTCGGCCAAGCTCTTCCATAAACGGATCAGGGTCAAACGTTTCCATATTGTGCACACCTGCTTTGTACCAACGCTTTTCGAGCATCAGTTTGGCACCGATCATGGCAGGCACCCCAGTCGTGTAACTGACAGCCTGACTTTTTACTTCGGCATAACACTGCTCATGGTCGCTCACTTGATAAATATAGATTGTACGCTCCCGACCATCCTTGATACCGTGGGCAACAATACCGATATTGGTTTTGCCCCTTGTTCGGGAACCAAGACCGGCCGGATCAGGCAGAAGGGTTTTGAGAAACTCAATGGGGACAATCTCCTGTCCGCGGTGCTCTACCGGCTCGATGCCGAGCATGCCGACATTCTGAAGAGCACGCATGTGCGTCAGATACCCCTCGCTGAATGTCATAAAAAAGCGGATGCGCTCCAGATCCGGAATGTTTTTTACCAACGATTCCATCTCCTCATGATAAAGAAGATAGCTGTCACGAGGGCCGATTTCCGGATAGTCCCAGACATGCTTAACAGACAGCGGTTCCGTCTCGATCCACTCTCCGCGCTCCCAATAGCGCCCTTTGGCAGAAACCTCCCGTAAGTTGATCTCAGGATTGAAGTTGGTCGCAAAAGGATAACCGTGATCTCCGTCATTGCAGTCGAGAATGTCAATCGTCCGAATCGTATCAAAAAAATGTTTTTGGGCATACGCAACAAAAACATTGGTCACACCCGGATCAAAGCCACATCCCAGAAGTCCCATGATTCCAGCATCACGAAAGGCTCCATCCCGTGCCCATTGTTCACGATATTCGAATTTTGCTTCACCGGGGTGTTCGTAATTGGCCGTATCGAGATAGTCGGCTCCGGCAGCAATGCAGGCATCCATGATAGTCAAATCCTGGTACGGCAGGGCAACATTGATAACCAAAGATGCACCGATATGACGAATGAGATCGACAAGCGCCCCGGTGTCATCGGCGTCCACTGCGGCAGTCGAAACCGTGACGCCAGTTTTTGCCTGAATATCAGCAGCAATAGCATCGCATTTGCTCCAAGTACGGCTGGCCAGTGTGATGGTGCCGAATGTTGCGGCATTCATGGCACATTTGAATGCAACAACATTACCGACGCCGCCAGCACCAATGATGAGAGTATGAGTTTGCATAGTGTCTCCTGAAATTGTATTTTCAATTTTAACACACATTCCAGAAAGGGGAGGATTTGAAAAAATTATATTTTTTACTATTAATTAAAGAAAAATGCGTTATACTCCCCCTGTGAAGACCTTGAAAAGGATCGAAAATGAAAAGAATATTTCTGACGATACTGTTGACAGCATCACTGTACGCAGCAGACAACGATCTCTATAACAATTCCCTTTCCCTTAATCTTGGTTATGGCTTGACGACCACCGAAGCAACTGCATACTCCGGTGTACTCTATGGATTTCAGTACAACAACAATCTCAACACACTGGACGAAGCGTGGAGGCTCGATGCCTGGCAGCTGGCTGTTGATTATGTTAAGCTCAATACCACAGCAAGAGACTATGCCGTACGTATTGGCATCAACGGGTTGTGGTATTTTGAAAATTATACCGAATGGACCCCTTTTGTCAAAATTGGTGCCGGTCTGCAAATTACAAGCGGGACAGAAGAACTTCCGGCCGGAGACTACCTGATTGGTACATTGGGTGGCGGAATAGAGTACCAAATACGAGGGGATACCTCATTGATAGGAGAATGGACCGATCACATGACGGCAACCGGGGAAAACAGCGTCCGGCTGGCTGCCGGCATTAAATACAGTTTTGGTCAGAGCTACTAATCTTGGAAGAGATACTCACGTCGCTTTCGACCTACGGCTATTTTATCCTCGCATACTATTCACTGGGAGGCGGCATGTTGGCACTCATTGGAGCCGGCATTCTCTCGTCTCTTGGAAAGATGGACATTGCTGCCTCGATCCTCATTGCAACAACAGCCAATGCCGTCGGAGATAATCTCCTCTTCTACCTTGCACGCACCAACAAAGAGGCAGTTCAAAAATACCTCAAGAAGCACAAACGAAAAATAGCCTGGACCAATCTTCTCATGCGTCGATATGGATGGATGGCTGTTTTTCTTCAGAAATATATTTATGGAGTTAAGACACTGGTGCCCATCGTAATGGGACTGACCAGGTACGACATGAGAAAATTTACCATTCTCAATATTCCTGCCTCAATCATTTGGGGACTTGTTGTCGGGTTGATAAGCTATTATTTTTCTGACTTTGTACGAAATCTGGCGGGATAATCAGTATGGCCATTGCAATTCACGCCATTTTTCGCTATGATATTTTTCAAACAAAATCAATCCATAAGGCACCATTATGAAGCATTGGATATTTGCTCTCTTGATCACCCTCGCTTCGGACGCTTTACATGCAGAAAACAACCAAAGCACCCCGCAGACCACCCCGAAAGTGATCGAAAACAACACCACCGATCCCAAACAGCTCGCCAAACACGTCAAAGAGCAGATGAAACTCGAAGAGCATTACGCCAGAACTCAGTCGTTCGCCCAGGGGAAAGACTACAACCTCAGCATCCACAAGGTCGACCCCAAAGATCTCGAAAGCATCTACGTCGATCCTCCCGAGTACGACTTCAACATGGACGACGTGTACGACTGATCAGCCCTTTTTGGGTATAATCTCACCACTTTTATTTCAGGGATAGCGCACGGATAAATTTTTTTTCCGATACCAACATTGGATAAAAACGTTTACCCCTCTGAAGAACAGCGAACAGAGGTTTCACACGATGGCGACAAAGGAGCACTCAACCCCTGAAAGGGGCGCTTGCGTTTGCGACTGCCAGAGCTATCGTGTAAAACCGGCGATTTTTCAAAGGTTTCGTTTTGGATATCCCGACAAGGTAATCAATGGCAATCCTATCGTACACGCCCCTTAAAACACTCCTCTTCAAGCTCGATCCGGAGATCGCCCACACCCTCGGCGGTCTCGTCCTGCGTACCGTCGGCGGGATCGACATCTGTCAGCGGCTCCTCACGGACAAACTCTACGTCGATCACCCCGTCCTGCGGCAGCGGATTTTCGGACGGACGTTTGCCAACCCCGTAGGACTCGCCGCCGGATTCGACAAAGACGGCGATTTTGTCCAGGCGATGCCGGCACTGGGATTTGGATTTACCGAGATCGGTACCGTCACACCCAAGCCGCAGCCGGGCAACTCCAAGCCGCGCCTGTTTCGCCATATCAAAGAGGAAGCCATCCAGAATGCCATGGGCTTCAACAACAAAGGCTCCTGGCACATGATCCAGCGCCTCAAAAAACTCCGCTTCTTCGACTACCCCGTCGGGATCAACATCGGCAAAAACAAAGTTACCCCCGAAAACGAAGCGCTCAAAGATTATGAAACGCTCTTCCGCGCCTTTGCCGACTACGGTACCTATATCGTCATCAACATCTCCTCCCCCAACACCCCCGGCCTGCGCAACCTGCAAAATGAGAGCTTCATCCGCGAAGTCTTCCGCATCGGCCGCGCGATCACCGACCGCCCCATCCTCCTCAAAATCGCACCTGATATGGAGCCCGAGCAGGCCGTCGCCCTCTGCGAAACCGCCATCGAGGCCGGAGCCGCCGGGATCATCGCCACCAACACCACCGTGGACTACTCCCTCATCAGGGGTCTGACCTCAGATGATGTGTCGCGGAGCGATGAATCGTCTGCGGGTCTGACCCCATCGACAGTGACCTCAGATGATGTGTCGCGGAGCGATAAATCGTCTGCGGGTCTGACCCCGCCCGCCATCGGCGGTATCAGCGGAGCACCGCTGAGAGAAAAATCGTTTGAGCTCTTCCGTGCCATCGCCGAGAAACTTCACGACCGGACACTGCTCATCAGCGTCGGAGGGATCGACAGCGCCGCCGAAGCCTACCGCCGCATCCGCGCCGGAGCCTCACTGATCCAGGTCTACACCGGCCTCATCTACCACGGCCCCACCCTCGCCCGTGACATCAACACCGAACTCATCCGCCTCATCAAAGCCGACGGATTCACCCACATCTCCGAAGCGATCGGAGCGGACTGGAGGTAGGTGCGCTGTTGCGCACGTGTAATAGTGTATTGGTATATTGGTGTATTGGCACAAAACATCCAATCTCCAATATACCAATACACCAATAACCAATAGACTAATATACGTGCGCAAAGCGCACAAAAGGAATATCATGAGCACCCTCCCCC
>JALVQH010000205.1 GCA_027031505.1 Campylobacteraceae bacterium
TTGGTTTGATAGTGAAAGTATACGGAAGATACGTTACTTTTGTGTGAGGGAAGGATTACAAAAAGATTACTTTATTGCCCCATCAACTATAACCACACCAATAAATAGTCAGAAGCATCCAGACTATTTGTTGGTGTGGTGATAAATAGAATTCTGACCCCCCGATCCAGAGTGGGGGAACCCGGTCCCACCTGCTTCGAGGAGAGAATAGCAGCGGATACCCGCAATACGCTACCGAATCCGACGTACACATTTCCGCCCAAGCTTCAGGATCGTTGAAGGGGCAGAATCAGCCATATTGAGTGGTTCGATCACCACATCGGCCATCGCCCTCGCCCAGGCCTCATCGTACCTTTCTCCGCTGCGGTTGGCGGAGGTAGTATAGGCCCAGCCCAGCTCCTCGATGAGCCGGCGGTGCCGCAAGTCGTGTATGATGCGCCAGGAGCGGCCGTCAGGGAAGACAAAAGTGGTGCGGCGGGCACGGCGAACACGGTTTCGGTGGTGCAGCGGGATGCGGGTGCGTCGCTTCAATGCCCGCAGAGAAGGGAGAGCGGTGATGTAATGCTTGTGGGAAGGGCGCCCTTTGATCGCGTCAAGACGCTCGGCACTCTGGGAAATGAAGCCGACGGTGGTATCGGTGGCGGTAAGGTAGACAGCGTTCTTCTCAGGCATCATGCGGTTTCAGAGGATCCTGGCTCCAGATTTTCCCGAAACAAAAAGCCAACTCTCCGGCACATTTGCCAATCGAAAACACAAACGTCTCATCGTGAAAGTCCCCCGCCTTGATACAACACCCTTCATGGAGGCGGCAGCCTCTGGCCGCCTCTTCGTCCGGATCGATGATAAATACACGCTGTACCTCCTGTTTATAGAGATCAAATCTGTCCCGGGATTCTTGTCCTTACGTTTTGGTTTCATGTATTTGAAAACTAAAGGCTACCTCTAAAATTCATGTTTTTTGTCGATACGAATCCCTGGAAAATCATCTCGCAATAAGCCAGAATGCCACTACTCGGATCCATCTGCCCCTTTCTCTTCCGGCGGCATCGGGACAAAGTAGCCGATCAGCAGCAGCAGGAGCCCTACGACGATGAACGATACGATCCGTTCGATCGTCCCTGATCCGGCCAGCTCGACAAAGAAAAGTTTGGCTACGATCACACCGAGCAGCCCAAATCCGGCACTCCAGAGGGTACGATTGGCAAGGTGCTTGGAGAGGAGCATGGTTCCGATCGCTACAACCGACCAGAGGATCGAAATGCCCGACTGGAAGTAGAGATCGTGCCACAATCCGTGCAACGTGTAAGGCGTTTCGCGATAGAGGTGCACTGCACGCGCAAACACCGCGCTCAAAACCACCAGACCCATCAGTGCCGCACCGCCCCACAGCATCCTCCTGGTGGCGTGTTTGAGGGGGTAGATGAGGCGGTTGAGCCACCACAATGCTATGCCAACGATCCCGAATTGGAGCAAATCCAGTGCATTGAACAGGGGAAGATAGTGCTCACCCCCGGGTAGATCGCCCAGAGCCTTGAGTTCATAGAGTCCGAGCCCGGCCAGCAGCACACCGCTTCCCGCAAACAGCAGGGCGGATTGCAGGCGATGTCCTGCCCACGCACTCAGAGCAACGATCGCTATCCAGAGGAGGGCGACACCGTGCTGGATATTCTCCTGACGCAGGAGTGAATAGAGGTGATAGCTCGTCCCGGTATCGTGCGCCGCATACCGCAGGTAGATGGTCGTCAATACGGCTGCACTCAGGAGATAGATCCCCAGTCCTGTCCGTCCGATCATGCGGAAATGGCGCACCCAGTAAAGGGAGACGGCGATGATGCCGATCTGAGTAAGATCGAGGCGGTTGACGATCGGGATGTAGTCTGCCAGAGGGGCATATCCCATCGCCCAGATTTCATAGAATCCCACCCCCGCCATCATTACACTGCTCCCCTCAAAGAGCGTGTACCATTGCAGGCGGGTATGCAGCCAGGTCATCACCCCGACACCGACAGTCCAGAGTATCGCCATCCCCATCAGCACCGACCGGTCGTGGAAGAGAGTGGACAGACCGTACGGATGGTGACCGCATGAGCAGGCTGCCCGCAGATAGATCGAGGAGAGTACTGCGACGGCAAGCAGGCAGACTGCCAATGCCGGCCGGCTGTCGGGCACATAACGTCTCACCCACCAAATCGACAGAGCGACGATCGTCAGAGCGGCAACATCCAGTATGTTCGCTGTCGGAACGTATGTCCATGGGATGGTACAGGCATCGAATGTCATAGCTGCAAGCTGCCACCCCGCCAGCACAACGAGAATCCCCGCTATTCCGATTCGGCGGTACCACTCGCTGTAAGGGGCAAACCTGCGTGTTGGCAGCATAAAACGCATGAGTCCAAGTGCAGCCGCCGTCCCCGGCAATGCCAGCATCACAAGTGCCCCGGCTGTCCATGCCCCGTCTCCCCGTACCGCATGGCAGCCCGCAATTCCTGCTACCGACAGACCAAACCACAGCAGCGCAATGTGCCCATAACGTCCGCCCCGCCATCGATGGCCGTACCGATAGAGGAGGAAGTATCCCCCGAGGAGGATCGCGACAAAATTCCATCCCCCCAGTCCCGCCATCACATCCCGGCACAGCGGTTCGCCAGTCCAGGAGAGAAGAAAGGTGACGATGGAGAAGGGAAGAACCCCCTCTATGAATTCGGACAGAAGCCTCCAGCGTACCCAGCGCATCGCCAGCGCGATCAGAAGACCGCCGAGAACGATATCGAGACTCATGATATGCGCCATTTTCAGAGAGGGGAGCCCGTGGGCGATCCTGACTCCGGCAATCCACCACACCAGCAGTCCAAGCGCCAGAAACACATACCGGCCGATTGGGGCTTCGAGGGCTCTGGATCGGTACAGATGGAGAAGATATGCGACAAACAGATTGGCCAGCAGAACAATACCATACCCCAAAAGAAGTCCGAAGCTCAAGGGATCATTCCAGGTTGAGATCGCATAGATTCCTGTCGAAGCCACCAGCAGAATCTCCTCGGCATAACGTCCGAGATTCCGCCCCTGCCGCAGACCAAGATAGACCGTCGCCGCACTCTCAAATGCCCACAATGCCGCCGTGATGTCGGCATCGAAGAAATACGGAATTGCCACCGTGAAGAAGAGTACGCTCAACCCCAGAAAACTCTCCTCCATCAGCCGCGAAGGGCTCTTGCCCCGCAAGAGACGGTAGAGTCCTCCGTAGAGAATCCCCAAACCGACTGCACTGTACCCGGCTCCATACTGATACGACTCAACCAGTGCATGCTGGAGGGGGAAAATGCTTGCCGGCAAACCAAACAGGATCACGGCATCAACCCAATGGTTTTCGCTCCGATAAACAAACAAAATTGTCACTGCAAGATAGATGAAGAAAAAAAGGATCAAAAATGGTTCTGTCGTTGCAAACATATCCGGAGAGTAACGCATCACTCCCCAGGAGGTACCGATGATGAAGGTGAAGAGAAACCCCACGATATTGAGCCAGCGCCAGGCTTTTTTCCAGGCGATAATCAGGATGCCGAGGTTGAGCAGGGTGTAATAGCTGAAGAGCACCACATGCGAGCCGGTACCGTCGGAAGTGAGGATCGGTGCAAGGAATCCTCCCGCCGACGCAAACAGTGCAAGCGGCTGGCTCTCCTGCAACAGAGCGAGAAGGATACCAAGGAGGGTGATGGCTATCATCCCCCCGAACGCTGCACCGACGGAGAGCACCCCGAAATATTTCGCTGCACCGTAGAGAACAAGATACATCACCGCCACCCCCAGCCCCTGAAGGATCTGACCATAAGCGCCTTCGCGACGGCGGAGCTTCCAGCCTGCTGCGATCATCACCAGTCCCGAAAGTCCCACCATAACCAGCCTGGTCGCCAAGCTGACGTGCGAGTGTGCCGCTGCATACTTGACAAGAAATGCCAATCCAAAGAAGAGCACTACACCCCCGATCCGCACCAGCAGATTGCCCCCGGTGAAGTAGTGGGTCAGTGTACGCATAAGCCAGGAGGGTTGTGCAGGGGCAGCAGCGGCCTCGATGAGTTCGGGCACTTCGGTGTCCGTCTGCATGGCTTTGTCGGAATACTCCGGGAGGATATCGATCGTGGCATGGTTGTCTTCGGGTACGGTTTCGGTCGGAGGGATGGAGAGTGTCTCTTCGGGCGATTCTTTTATGTGTACTTCCGGGGCGGCAGACTCGGCAATCGCGGAGGCTGTCGACTCGGCACGTGCTGCATCCTCTACCTCGGAAGAGGCTTTCGTGATCGACTCCCTGTCTGAAACATGCCCAGCCAGATCGAAAAACTTCTCATGAAGATTCTGTATCTGCTTCTCAAGCTCACCGATACGGTTCTTGAGTGTCCAAATCCACAAAATCAAAAAGAACAATACCCAGAACGTAATTGGCATAAGAGTGACTCCTCTGATATGTTTAATTCGTCTTTAAGTGTCTCGTAATCCACATCAACACCAACAGAACGATGGGGGCTCCTTCGAAGATCCTGTGGGGAAATGATGAGTGCCATTATATCATATTCTGAACATTCCATATGGGATATATGCTCACCCAGAAGCCCTCGTTTACGGATATAGGGAAAAGGATTGTGTTGTAATACTATGCGACTTCAAAAGGACAAGTTGGAGAATGATCAGTGATATATCGATATACAAAGATACGAAACGGAATGGCATGTGCCCCTGCGGAAG
>JALVQH010000206.1 GCA_027031505.1 Campylobacteraceae bacterium
GGGATGTGCCCTTTGTCGTAACCCTTCTTGCGGACATCGACGATGACAAGATCCTTGTCGCCAAGATGCGCCTTGAGCCAGGCGCTATCGACCATATGGTTGGCCGGAACCTCGAGCGCCATTGCCGTTAACGTTGTCAGAACTGCTGAACCGATCAGTCTCTTCATGATGTCTCCTGTATTTTATGATATGCATAAGTGTACATCATGAAGTTTAACAGAGCCATCGTTGAGGATCAGCACCCTTCGAACTGGCTGGCTCCACTTGCTTTGGGGACGGCAGCCGACTGGGTCTCTTCGATGAATGTGTCAAAATCTTTGATGTCGCCGTTGTCGGCCAGACGCTGGATCACGTCGTTGTACGCTGCCCAGGCGGCTTTTTCCCACGGATTGGCCTGGACGGCTTTCATGGCATAGACTTTGGCCAGTGAGAGGTTGTCTTTTTCGACCATCTCACGCGAGAGTTTGACATAATGGGCGCACTGGGCTTTGTCCATCCGATACTCCTGCTGACTCTGTGCGGAGAGTGTGAGGCTCAACGCCCCCAGTCCAAAGACGAGCGCCAGTGCAACGGAAATGATTTTTCTGGTATTCATGTTCTCTCCCTTATTATTGGTTGATACTGATATAGTAAACGTTGGGAAGCGTCCCTTCGTCTTCTTTGAGGCGGGCGATCGAGGTCGCATCCCTCATCAGCCTGGAGACGGTGCTCTCCGGATCGTTGAGGTCGCCGAAATTGCGCGATTCACCCACACAGGTGGTGACACACGCCGGATCGAGCCCCTGACTGGTGCGTGGCAGGCAGAAGGTGCATTTGTCCACCGACTGCTTCTCCTCGTCGTAGTAGCGGGCGTCGTACGGGCAGGCGACCATGCAGGCTTTGCAGCCGATGCACATGTCCGGTTCGACGAGGACGATCCCGTCCTCCTCCCGCTTGAAGCTTGCCCCCGTGGGACAGACGCTGACGCAGGGAGCATTGTCGCAGTGGTTGCACAGCGTGGGGAGGAATCCGATCGTCGGGTTGCCGTGGTTGTCCACCCCCTCGACTTCGTACACTTTGGTGCGATACGCCTCTTTGAGCGCCGGGATTTCCCAGTCGGTTTTGCAGGCGACGTAGCAGGCGTCACAGCCGATGCAGCGGTCGCCGATGATGACCATCGCCAGATTTTTTTCTTTGTTGAGTTTGGTATTGATGGGACTTTTGCTCATGATGATACCTTTTGGATGCGGACAAAGCCGTTGTGGAAGGCGGCTGCACCGCTGATGGGATCGACACCGTCACTGATGAAACAGTTGTCCTTGGTCCCTTTGCCGTCGCCCCGGCTCCACAGGCGGCTCCTGTGGCCGAACCCGTGGTTGATAAAGACCGATCCGGCTTTGATCCGCCGGGTAATCTTGACCGACTCGGGCTCGGAAGTGTATCCGGTGATTTTACTGTGAATGGTGACTTTATCTCCCTCTTTGATCCCCAGTTTGTCGGCATCATCCGGGTGGATCCAGACAGGCGTATCATCCTGAAGCTCCAACAGCACCCAGTTGTTCTGGCTGCGGGCGTGGGAGTGGTGCGGTGTCCGGCCAAACAGGAGACGGAACTCCCCCTTGCCCGGCTGCGGCGGTGCCTGATAGATCGGCAACGGCGAGAATGCTTCGCCGTGCTTCTTGTACATTTCGACCAGATCATCGACAAAAAGATTGACTTTGCCGGTGGAGGTCATGAAGGCCGGCGTGGCTCCGCTGGCTACCGGATAGGGATCGACATCCTCGAAGAGCAGGACACCGTCTCTCTCCAGTGTCTCCCGCTGCTCTTTGGTGAGCGCCTCTTCGAGCTCTTTGATCCTGTCCGCCGGTGAGTGCTCAAACCACTTTTCAAGCCCAAACTTCTCGGCAATCCCTCTGGAGATATCGTAACACCCCAATGTATCGTAGAGGGGTTTGACGGCTGCTTTGCGCAGTGCAACGAAAGGAATTTTGTCTTTCTGGATATACGGGGCATCATCCCGCTCGAGATAGGTCGATTCGGGCAGGACGATGTCGGCGTACATCACCGTATCGCTGAACTGCGTATCGATGGCGATGATCAGATCGAGGTTTTCCATCGCTTTGAAGAGATGATTCACCCCGATGCTTGAGTGACTCAGAGGATTGGTACCGTAGAGGAGCCATGCTTTGATCGGATAGGGTTTGCCGGTCAGAGTGGCCTCAAATATACCGTTGGTTCGGCCGAGACTCGGTGGTGCAAAGGGATATTTTTCTCCCTCACCCACACCATCAGCACGGCGTACCTTGGGCTCGGGCGGATGCTCATGGTGGGGCAGTTCCAGCGGGGCAGCCGTACGGACGAATATCCCGCCCGGTACGCCCCAGTTGCCCATCAGAGCGTTGAGGATCGCGATGGCACGCACCGTCTGGGTGTCGTTGCCGTAGCGGGTCATGCGGCGTGCCGGGATGGCGACGACATGGGGGGCATCTTTGGCAAATTCCCAGGCGATCCGCTCGATGGTTTTGGCGTCAATACCGCACTCTTTCTCCGCCCATTCGGGGGTAAATTGCTTGATGTGTGCTTCGAGTTCGTTGAACCCGTGGGTGTATTTGGTGACAAAATCGACATCATAGAGCCGGTCACGGATGATCACATGGATAAACCCCAGCGCCAACGCCCCGTCGCTGCCGGGATGGATCTGGAGCCAGTCGGTGGCTCGAACGGCCGATTCGGACTGGCGGGGATCAATGTAGGTCAGGCGTGCGCCGCGTGCCAGCCCTTCGGCGAAATCTTCCGCTTCGCGCACCTGGATCGCCCCGGCCATGTTGCGGCCAAAGATCATCATGTGTTTGGAGTAGGCCATATCGTAGGTCTCGTGACCGCTTACCCCGGTACCGAAAGTCAACGCCCAGGCCATCTCCCGGCTCCCCATGCACTGGGAGTAGGCCGGGACGGTGATGTTGGGGGAACCCAGAGCGAGCGTAAGCTTGTGGACATACTGCTCTCCGGTGCCGTGCATGAAGGTGGCCAGACTCCGGGGGCCGTGTTTTTTGAGAATCGGATCGAGGCGTTTGTGGACTTCGGCGAACGCCTCTTTCCAGGTGACCTTTTTGAACTTCCCTTCGCCCCGTTTGCCGACGCGGATCATCGGTCCCTGAATACGGTCGGGATCGTAGGTTGAGTGGACACCGGCATTCCCTTTGGCACAAAGACGTCCCCGGTTGTTTGGGTTAAGCTTGTTTCCTTCGAGCTTGTGAACTTTGCCGTTTCGGGTATAGACATCCACCCCGCAATTCCAGAAGCACATCTCACAAAAGCTGGGGCTTTTGACACCCCGATCGTACATCAGAAAGCGCTGACCCCGAGCAGCCTTCTCCTTGTCCGAAGCACGCAGCGGTGAGGGGAGGCCAGTCGAGGCGGCTCCAAATGCCACGGAGCTCACACCCGCCAGCTTCAAAAAACCCCGCCGGTTCAAATGATGCCGTCTCATGCGTGCACCTCCTCTTCAAGATTCAAGACCATTGCGCCGAGGAAATAGATCACCCCCGTGACCCCCAGTCCGCTGACAAAAAGGGTCAGTTCCGAAAGGGAAGGGGCATAGTGATGCACTTCAAAAGGCATCAGGGTTGAAGGCCGGGATAGCATCTGCCCTCCGACAATGATATCGAAGCGGGCAAAAAACACTCCGACGATTGTCAACAGACCTGCCAACATCCCCAGTCCGAACGATTGGAAATGCCCGAGTACCAGCAGGAGCATTGGGACAAGAATCCCCAATCCTATTTCGCCGTAATAGAAATTGAATGAAAGCGAACCGTTTCCGACAAAGAGCCGTATCGTCTCACTCAGTTCCGAGTCAGCACCGTAAAGGTTGATCAGAACATTCCACACATCCATGAAAAGCATGAAAAACAGGAGAATGAACAGGGTTTTGCTCAGGGCATTCACAGCACGATCAGCATTGTGCGCCCGCCGGTTGAAAGCGAGCATGATCAGAATCAGTCCTGCTCCGGCGGCAATGGCCGAGAGGATAAAAAAGACCGTAAAGCCGTTGGTGTGCCACAGCGGATGGGTAGCATTGGAAGCGAAAACATACGCCAGCGTTCCGTAGGCAATGATTCCGAGGAAAAAGCCGATCAGTGCGGCAAAAAAGGCTGCGTTTTTCTTATTGCCGGCAAGGAAATAAACTTCCAGTGCCAGCAGCGGAAGCTCCAGTATGTAGAAAGTGACCATCCACCAGATCGGTGATGTGATTTTGAACTCGGTGAAATACACCACGAGGCGCAATGCCTGGAGATGAAACGGCCCGGCAAGTTCCCAGAAGATCAAGTAGAATGCCCCGATAAGGGCTGCGAGTGACGCCATGGCGACCTTTTTGCTGATGACATGGAACGGCTCTACATCAAACACATGCGCCAACGCACTGATCGTGGCCGTCCCGACACTGACCGCCACAAAAAACGAATAGCCGATGATGAGCAAGCCCCACGGCACCTCTCTGCTGATGTTGTACGAGGCTTCCTGTCCGTGGACAAAAACCTGTATGATCCCGTACAAACCGACCGCAGCGACGATGAGCGACAGGAGAAACCATCCGGTCGCCGACTTTCGGGCTGCAGGTACTGTACTTGTTTGCATAGCATCCCCTTTTATGCGGTATTGCAAACCGCTTAGCATTTTATATCTTGAAACACCGTGTAAAAAATCGGAAAACGCACCATGACGAAA
>JALVQH010000207.1 GCA_027031505.1 Campylobacteraceae bacterium
GGCTTCGGCAGCAATCTCCTGAATCTTAATCTTCCCCATCGGTAATCAACTCCTTTAATATGGTGCGCAATACGTCACTCTCTACACCCAGACGCCGGGCGATACCTCGTATTCGTTTCCCGTCATGCGCGCAAGAATGACAGAGATAAAAACTCCGTCCCGTCCCCGAAAAAGAGACAACGTCCCCCTCTTGTAATTGTAGTCGGATCAAATCGTGCTGGGATTCTCGTGTGCGACAGGCGATACACATGCGTGTAGGTTTCATTTTTTGCATCGGTATTATACCCAAAAGAGATTAACTCTTGACGGTAACTCCATGATTGTCCAGTGATCGTATCAAGACACGGAAGTGTCCGAAACGTTTGGAAAGGTTCTGTGCAATCCGCTCGGCATCGTCCTCGTAGCAGAGTGTAAAGAACGTTGAACCGCTCCCGGAAAGGGTGCTCATCAGGGCACCGTTATCCAGAGCAATCTTCTGGATTTCGAAGAGTTCCGGCATCATCTTCATCCGGCGATCCTGATGGATCTTGTCTTTGGAGGCAATACGCAACTGATCCCACGATTCGCTCATAAACAGCGCCGTCATGTATGCTGCACGAGAGAGAGAATAGACCATCTCCTCTTTTGGGTACATTTTAGGCAGGACATGGCGGGAGCGCCTGGTCGAAATCGTCCGATCCGGTACCACCAGTACCGCCCGAAGGTAACCGGGCAAACGATGTTTTTTACTGAAAACGCGCTCCCCTTCAAGACAGGCTACATTAAAACCCCCCATTACGGCTGGAGTAATGTTGTCAGGGTGACGTTCAAATTTCAAAGCCTGATTGAGAATTTCCCGTTTGTTGTATTTGACACCTGCAGCTGCATGGGCAGCCGTAATGGCCGACACAATCACCGCTGAAGAGCTTCCAAGTCCCCGTGAAATCGGAATATGGTTTGTAAATTCAAACCGAAAAGCGCTGTGTTTGCCGTTGAGACGTTTGTAGTGCTTGTTAAAAATATTCAAAAAGAGAGTGTTTTTCCGAATGCGGGGAAATTCTGAACCCTCCCCATGCGTCGCAAGACTTAAAAAGCGTGACGGTTTGATCCGAATTTCATTGCGCAGATCAATCGCCAGACCCAAAGTATCAAAACCGGGTCCAAGGTTGGCACTGGTAGCGGGCACACTGATGATCACATACGACCTTTAGGCCGCAGGGAGAATATACAGAGGAATCCTCTCGGGCGCAAGCGTAAGTGCATCCAGAATCCCAGGCAATTCAAAGTCCTGCGGGACATTTTCGTCAATTTTTTGTGTTATTATAGTCTCTTTTTCTTTGATGAAGTACAACGACCCCATTGCACGAATCGGACGATTGCCGTTGAGAGCGAATGCGCTGCATGCAGCAAAAGGGATCCCCAGCACAATTTCCAAAGTTGCCAAAGCAATATAAGTCAATTTGACCGACAGATAGCTCCCCGGCCCATTGGCGTAAATTATACGCTCAACACTGTGTCTGTCAAGTATCGCTTCCAGTGCTCCGAGCAACGTATCGGAGGCACGCCCCTCCAGCATCACCGTTTCTACGAGTCGATCCGCATCGTAACGGCCAATCTGCAGCGGCACAGCAATGGGGTTGATCAGTAGCGTCATTTTATTTTTCCTATTACCTTGTCGGCTTTACGAAAAATGTTATCAATGTTTTTGATAATCCAGTTACGCTTCATCCAATCCATCGGCCACACTTCAACTCCATGCACCAGCACGCCGAAGTGGAGATGGTCTCCCAGTGCCAGTCCGGTTTTTCCGGTACGGGCAATCACCTCGCCGGCATATACTTTTTCGCCTTTCTCTACCAGAATTTTGGAGCAATGGCCATAAAGGGTCGTCAGTCCGAAACCGTGATCAATCAACGGCATATTCCCATAGATACCGTTTTTGCCGGCAAAAACAACGACTCCGGCATTGGATGCCACGATAGGGGCATGACGTACACTGGCCAGATCATACCCGAGATGCCAGGAGTGAGAAATCTCTTTTTTTGGATCATTATAATAATAGTGTCGTTCGGTACCGAAATCGGCCACAAGTTTTGCCGATTTGAGCGGATAAAACGGATGAATTTTCCAGTGCCCAACCGGTTCTCTGGAGAGGCGTGAAATCGCCTCGGTATGAATCTTTTTTTCATTGCTTAAACGCAAGGTTTCGTTGACAGCACGAAAGCGCGCAATCGGATCGGCGATGCCGGCTGTTTCGGGATTTTGTTTCGCTACATACGTAATCCGTCCGTTGATGAAACGGTTGGTGGCTCGAATCCAGGAAGTTTTGTACTTTTTGTACACGACCGGGAAGCTGAGAGGAAGCGTCTCCTTATTGCCTGCCTGATCCACGGCAACTATCCGTGCACTGAGGTGTTTCTTCCGAAAGGGCCAGGCGATGAGCGTCGCATAATAAGGTTTTTGGCGGTAAATCTGAGGAACAAAACGATGCCCTCCTGCTTCAATATAGGTTGACTTGAGATTGGGGTCTTCGGCTTTGAAGATGACCAGGGCGCTTCCTCCCTTTGCTATGGTTGGACTTTTAGCCAAAAGCGTCAATTCGGGGGGTTTGGTATCCGACACAATCGCAATGCTGGCTACCGAACTGGTATCGAAAACTTTGTTGATCAAGCTGGTATCCTGAACCTGGACAAGCAGCTGCCAGTGGCCATGCTGGATCAGCTTGCTTGCCTGTTCAGGCAGTTGCAGATTGATTTCTGCTTCCCGAACCGGAATTGAAAAACGGTTGGAAGCGACCATGATATTCTGTTGACCATCAGTCAAAATCGCCTGAAAATTGCTCAGGCCGCGATTGTCTCTCAATGTAATTTTAACGGGAGCGTCTTTGCTCCAAAAAGCATTTTTCGGTGCCAGAATCTGCGGGGGTATCCGCTCAAACTGAGGAAAAAATCGGGTCAGTATCCATCCTGCGACTCCCAAAAAAATCAGAAAAAGAAAAACCCACATCCAAAAGGGGCTGCGCCGCCGCTTGTATCCGAGTCGATGATAGCGTCTCATACCAGTACCTCCAATGTCTCAATCATTTTGACGATCCGGTTCTGTGCCGATTCAAGATCCATCCCTTCCATCTCAAAACCGGCCGCAACAGCGTGTCCTCCTCCTCCAAAATGCTGCGCGATGCGAGCAACATCGGCTCCCTTACTCCGCAGAGAGACCTTGATGTAATCGGAGTATTCGACCAGCATGACGGCTACCTCAACGGTCACAAGCGAGCGTGCATAATCAACGATCCCATCGAGATCCGGATCGCGGGCGCCGGTAGCGAGACGATCCGCACGCGTGAGGGACATCAGGGCAACACGCGCATCCAGTCGCAACTCCAGCGAATCGATTGCCCGACCCAGTATCCGCAACGAAGCGAGTGAGCGGCGATGGAGAACCTGACGTGTCACTTCGGGGATATCAACCCCCCGATCCACCAGGGCTGCAGCACAGTCGAAAACTCCCCGGTGCATGTTTTGGGTCGTGAAATTGCGCGTATCGGAGACCAGAGCAACATACCAGGCTACGGCCGCCTCTTTCGGGACGGTACCGAGGGGAGAGAGGAGACGCCAGGCCACTTCAGCACTCGCAACAGCCCTGGAATCAACCGCATTCAAAGTACCAAAACGGGTATTGGTCAGGTGATGATCGATGTTGACCACTTCCCGTCCGGAGACATCAAACCCCAGCCGGTCAATCGAACCGCAGTCACAAGCTATAATGAGGGCATCTTCGTAGTCCATCCGGTGTTTGATTCTATCAAAGCCGGGGAGAAAATCGAGATAACCAGGAAGTTCCCGGGATGCGTTTGCCACCTCGACCCGTTTCCCGCTTGCTTTGAGCCAATGGTATATTCCCAGAGCCGTGCCGATGGCATCGGGATCGGGGCGAATATGGGAGAGAATTGTCACGCTGGAATATGTCTCGATCAGACCAATGAAGGCTTCCGTCCATTCACGATAAGCTGGATCCATTATACTATCCCTCAACCCGCATCGAGAGGTCGATCCAGTTGGCCTGGTGGATGATGCTCCCTGAGCTGATCGCATCGACGCCGGTCCGGGCGATCGCTTCAATCGTCTCAAGGGTGACGTTTCCGCTCGCTTCGAGCAGCACATGGGGGTGGTGTGCATCGCGGTACGCCACCACAGCACGGATCACTTCCAGCGACATATTGTCACACATCACAATGTCGGCTCCAACCGCCATAGCTTTTTGTGCCGTCTCGATGCTTTCGCACTCAATCTCCACTTTGGCAGTGAAGGGGATTTTGCGGCGCACTCTGACCATGTATGCATCGAGATCGTCGATGGTCTTCAGATGCGTATCCTTGAGCATCAGGCAGTCGTCGAGTCCCATCCGGTGGTTGAGTCCGCCGCCGCACCGGACGGCGTATTTCTCGAAATTGCGCAGCAGGGGGCGGGTCTTGCGGGTATCGAGCAGCTTGACCCCTGTCCCCTCCAGCGCCTTGACGTACCGTGCCGTGAGGGTCGCGATGGAGCTGGCATGCAGTGCAATATCAAGCAAAGAGCGTTCCAGTGCCATGAGCGTATGAGAATCCCCCTCGATCTCCAGCAGCCGATCCCCCACAGAAAACGAAACACCATCCTGTATCATCCACCGCAGAGTCAGATCGTACATCCTGGCTGCCACATCAATATACTCCGCCCCGGCAAAC
>JALVQH010000208.1 GCA_027031505.1 Campylobacteraceae bacterium
TCCTGAATTTCTTGACGATGATGTTGACCATCGCATCACTCAACCCCAGGTATCGCGCGATGGCTGCTTGCGTGTGTCCGTCGCGGTATGCCTCATGGACGGCTTTGTTTCGGTCTGCTTTGCTCATACCATCTTCAAAGTACTGTGCCAGCTCTTTTTTCTCTCCATGTTTGACCCGTTTGTTTCCGACCGAGACGCTCTGTTTTCTCTGTACCTCCAGCTCGGCTGCCTCATCGGCACTCAAAGGCGTTTCCAGGAAAGCCGCCAGTTCCTGAGTGTCATACCCGCGTGACAGGATCGAATCTCTGGCACAGCGGGGAATGGTCTCGGCGTTGAGCAGTCGGGAACCCAGCGTATGGGGGTAATCCCTCACATGCTCGACTATCCCTGCCTCCACAGGATTAAGTTCAATGTATTTGATCGTACGGTAGAGGTAATCTTCCGCATGGATATACCACGAACGGTATCGCCCCTGCCAGAGGTGTCCTGTCCGTTTGGTTTTTTTGTTGTAGTAGATGGCATAGTTTGCATTGACCTGTCGCATGAACAACGAGAGGTTCTTCTGAGCATTTTCGATGAGCAGATGGTAGTGGTTGTCCATCAGGCAATAGTCATGCACGATCACATCATAGATCCTGCATGCCTTGCAGAGGATACGCAGAAATGTCTCTTTGTCCTTATCATCAGAAAAGATATTGTCTCTGTTTACTCCGCGATTGACAACATGGTGATATCCCGGCAGATCGATACGTGGTCGGCGTGCCATTGTCTCCTCTCCTGTTTCTGTCTGTATTTGGATAAAAGTATTGTAGCATATTCAGGATTTAGTTCCTGACCCCTAAGTTCCTCTCTGTGAGAAAATCTGCCTCGAATATGAACAAAATTGCCGTACCAAACATTCAGACTATTTATTGGTGTGACGATAATGCGGAAGAAGTGTTCTTAGATGCACATCTTTAAGTCCAGTCAGGAGCGGCTCTGCGTTGCCATTGATCCGGAAGACACCATAGCGGGCATTTGCATACGTTTTGCCCGTACCTTCCTCAAAAAAGAAGGCATTGGTCGCGATTTTGATCCGTCCGTTGCGCAGGCGGTAATGAAGCCGTACATGATCGGAAGCGAGTGCCTGGCCATGATCGAGGCCGACAAACGCGGCGGTGCAGTTGCTCTCCACCTTCAAGATCATATACCCATCGCTGTTTTGTCTCCGAATTGTTTCAGGAAGTTGCTTGCGGAGTGTCTCGGTAAGAGCAAAACGGAGCCGCATGTAGTCCCCCTGCATCAGGGATCGGGGATCGACCGGTGCGAGGCGGAGACAGACGATACGACCGTGGGCGAGATGCTGCTCTTTCTTGTAAATGGAGAGATTGACAAGGATCAAAATGACAATCAGGACAAGAAAAAACCCTGTTTTTCTATGAAGCATCGTGGGCTCCTTCCCGATATTTCAGGACACCGTACCCGACCAGCAGCACAACACCGGCTGCGATCAGAAGAGCGGATTTGAGCAGCAGTGTCGTCTCGAGAGTATAGTAAAACCGCCCCACCGTCCAAAGCAGTGCTGCAAGACTCATCCCCTGCAGGAGCCGGTTGCCTCGGGCAAACCCGACCATCAGCAATATGAGGGCTATCGGAAGACCATGCATCCAAACCGAAAGGATAGCAATGGGAAGGAGTGGTATCAGCAGTGCGAAGAGGAGATGGGTCGTTCTGCGTTTTAGGCGGCGCGCAAGGAAAGAGGCGGCAAAGAACATGACAGCACTGTTGAAGAAGGCAACTACGGCCGGATGATCGAGTCCAAAATGCAGATGGGAGGTCGAATGTGACAGAAATCCCATCCTGAAATCGTCACCGATACCCAGGAAGAGTGCCAGACTCAGACCGTATCCAGCCGCCTGCTTGAGCGCAATTGTGTTCGGAGGACGAAATTCATGGAGCCATACCCATACCGCAAGAGCAAAGACCGACGGCACTGCGATCGCAGTGAGACCGAGAAGCCCGGCACCGACAATCAAGGCCAGTGCTGCTACCCATGTCGAGAGCACCCGATGAAGATGCTGGGGAATTACGATCGCCAACACCCCCTCCACCCCGGCAAGTGCCAGCCAGCGAAAGGCATAGGTGGGTGCATACATATTGCCGTTCCATTGGAACAGAGCAAAGCCGATCAAGGCCTGTCCCGCCAAAGAGAGGGCAAGTGCTCCATGCTCAAGAAACAGTGTCTCTGACGGTGCTCTCAACACACCGTAAGCCAAAGCAATCAGGACAACCCCGATCCCAAACAGTGCCAAAGGGGTGCTGAACAACCGATGGAACACCGATCCAAGCAACAGTAGAAAAAAGAGCGACGCCACCCAGCCGGTGAAGGCGTGCAGCACCTGAACAAACCAGGGAACGGGGGATGCCGGTTTGGAGTCTAAATCAGCAGAAGAGGACTCCAAAAGGAGCCCGGCACGACGAAGAGTGGCTATCAGCGGTGTCATTTCAGTCATTGCCTGCCTCCCAGGTGTGTGCAGTATTGCGCAGCCATGCGGCGGCGCTCGATCCGGCGAGCACCAGGATCAGTGCCATGATCAGAAACACCACAGCATCATATACGCGCCCTTCGATCATCGCCCGGATGAGCACAGTACTTCCCACGACGATCAGAGAGAGGCACCCCCCTGCCAGCAGGAAGAGATCCCGGATCCTCTGACGGTAGACCCAGCAATGGACGACAAGCCAGACAAACCAGATAACCCCCTCCAGCAAGTGAACATGACGGGAACCGCCTATGATCAAGTCAAGTGCCAGCACGGTCGCCGCCACTCCAGTCACGGTCGCCACGAGGCGGACGCCGATTCGATGATCGCCCTCGGAAGCCGCAGGCTGCCTGGATTCCCAAATGATCAGCACCAGCGCATTGAACAGTACCATTGCTATCGCCATGTCGGCAGTCCCCGCGAACAGGAACAGGCGAAACAGTGTAAAATAGAGGGCAATCGCCACATTGACAATCCCAATCCACAGAAGCCACAACGGCACAAAACGCCCCAGAACCACCCACGGCAGGATCAGTGCCCCCCACGCGGCAAACAGCTGCCACGTATCGGCACCGGTCTGATAGATCTGCCCAAAGAGTGCCAGCAACGCCCCGACAAGAATCGACGCGCCAAGGAGCGCAAACCGCCCGACATGGGAGTCCGGGTCGTACCGCAGCAACGGAAGAAGTGAAACGATCATCGCCCCCTCGACGAGGGCGAATTTGCCGAATTTCCCGAGAGCATCCCAATTGTACGCGACGAAAAAAACCACTCCCGTAGCCACCGCCAGTACCCCCAGCCCAAGCAACAGTCTCTCAACAAAACGGTACCAGTCACGTGGACCGGGAAACACTCCGGCAGCCTCCATGGCCGCCTCAGTATTTTTTGGATCAAGCATCCCCTCATCGATCAGATGAAGAATTCGGCTGCGGGCAGAAAACATGAAAACTCCTTTCGGGGATATACAGGCCTGAGACAGTGCCTCGATCCTGCTCAATCAGTACTGATAGATAAAAATACCCGAAGGACGCTTCGCTCCTTTGATCTCTTGCACCACGTCCCATTTTTTGGTGTCGATCACACTCACTTGGTTGGCGCCATTAACCGAAACATAGAGTTTCGGTTCAAGTTTCGACCAGCGGACATGGAGGACTTTGCCGGGGAAGTGGAACGTCTTGATCACTTTGAGACTCTGAGTATCGACGATCTGAATGGTGGGGAAGTCTTTGCCTGAGAAGGTCACGGCGATGTACTTCTGGTCGGGACTGAGGGAGGTAAAGACCGGAAGCCCCTGCACCTCGATGTTTTTGATGAAGTGAAACTGCTTGTCGTACACCATCACTTTGTTGTCCCCCACGGCGGGGATGAACGTCTTGTCCCGGCTGAGTGACCAGAAACCGAAATGGGGTACCTTGAGTACCGGTTTGTCCCCTTTGGCGGTGATGGGGATGAGTTTGTAGGTCATGGTATCCAGATCGATCACCCCGAACCCTTTGGTGAGGAAGAAGCCCACGATGTAGGTGTTACCCTGAATCATCGCATCGAAAGGCATCTTGCCCACATCGAACTCTTTGATCTTTTCAAACTTCGGCAAACCTTTTCCGCCATTTTTATCCTCGTAGACCGCTACCTTGTCCGCATCCATCTCGGCAAAGATGAGTTTGTTCCCCGCGATTTTGATCCCGACGTTTTTGGAGCCGGTTTTGATCTTCTGAATCGGCTTGAGATCGCGGGTGAGTATGTCGACCGATTTGTCATCGTAGTTGGCCACGGCGAGATAGTTTGCCCCGATAACAAATCCGATGGCTGATTTGCTGGTCTTATACTCCCCTTCAATTTTCGTCGTCAAGGGATCAAATTTGACCACATACCCATCCCGGCTGATCACATAGCCGTCTTTGCCGTCAAACTTCATCACCCCGTGGTTCATGTTGTGCATCTGCTCCATGTGGCTGCGTATCAGACCATCCTCGATCACCGCGACCGACTCACTCTCCCGCTCAACGACAAAAAACTTCTCTCTTGGAGCCACCGTTCCGCCATACATTAAACCTGCAAGCATCGTTGCCAATACCCATATTCTCATAAACACTCCTTGCGCTGTTTTTATTGCCGCACTAATACCTTATTGCCGCACCAATAAATAGTCTGAATTTTTGATGCTGCAATTTTGTTCATAATCAAGGCAGATTTTTCTCGAAGAGAGTGCAAACACAAAGAAGGACTCAGCCATTGAGAATTCGAAAAATCTAACGCAGAGTATGGACAAAAGTGCTGCACCCTTCGGAGAGAGCGATACGAGACGACCTGCACGCAAAAAATCTTTGAATGACCTACGGGTAGTCCTGCAGATTTTTTCACGTACATCTCATCTCGTCTCGCTCTCTCAAAAGTCCAGACTATTTGTTGGTGCGGTAATAATCTTTCAGGTATTCAGTAATATGCTTGCGCTATTGTACTCCAAAATGACTGACAAAGGCACCACTCCTCCCAAAAATCCGAGTCTATTATTTGGTAACCGCACGCAATTTTGTCGCTCTGCCGGACGCCTGAACATCTCCCGTACCAAATCCGAAAAGTTTTTGTGCTACAATGCTACCCAACCAAACCCAAATATATCCCACACACAAAGAAAAACTATGAGCAACCTCATTATTGTTGAATCTCCAGCCAAGGCTCGCACCATCAGCAACTTCCTCGGCAAAGGGTACACAGTCGTCGCCTCCAAAGGGCACATCCGGGATCTGCCTAAGAGCACGTTCGGGATCACCATCGACGAAAACGGCAAATTCGTCCCCAAATACTCCATCCCCAAAGAGGCCGCCGCCACAGTCAAAGAGCTCAAGAAACTCGCCAGAGAGGCCGACACCATCTACATCGCAACGGATGAGGATCGTGAAGGAGAGGCGATCGGATACCACATTGCCAAAGCCATCGGTAAAGATCCCGCCTCCCTGCCCCGGATCGTTTTTCACGAAATCACCAGAAGTGCCATCGCTCATGCACTCGAAAACCCCCGGAAGCTGGACATGGAGAGTGTCGATGCGCAACAGACCCGCCGTCTGCTCGACCGGATCGTCGGATACAAACTCTCCCCGCTCCTGGCCAACAAGATCCAGAAAGGACTCAGCGCCGGGCGCGTCCAGAGTGCGACCCTCAAGATCGTCGTCGACAGGGAGCGGGAGATCCGGGCATTCAAGCCCGAAGAGTACTGGACGATCGATGCCCTCTTCGAAAAAGTAATCGAAGCCGGCATCTACAGCTATGAAGGAAAAAAGATCGAGAAGATGACCCTCAAAAACGAGGAGCAAGCCAGCCTCATCGTCGACTCGGCCAACGTCGAGCACTTCACCGTCACCTCGATCGAAACCGCGAAGCGCAAGAGCAAGACCCCGCCGCCGTTCATGACCTCCACCCTCCAGCAGGCTGCATCCACGCAGCTCGGCTTCTCCCCCAAAAAAACCATGATGGTCGCCCAGAAACTCTACGAAGGGGTCAAGACCGACAAGGGCACCATGGGACTGATCACCTACATGCGTACCGACAGCCTTAACCTTGCCAAAGAGGCCGTCAGCGCTGCCCGTGATTTCATCAGCGTCACCTACGGTGACCGGTATCTGCCTGCCAGACCCAAATATTATGCCAGCAAATCCAAAGGGGCGCAGGAAGCCCACGAAGCAATCCGTCCTACCCGGGTCGACTTCACTCCCGAAATGGCTGCAAAGTATCTCGGTGCTGATGAGCTCAAACTCTACCGCCTTATCTACAACCGCTTCTTCGCCTGCCAGATGATCGAAGCGGAGTTTGAAACCCAGACGATCCTTATCGGCGGAGAGCGGTCGGTCTTTAAAGCTTCCGGGCGCAAGATGCTCTTCGACGGATTTTACCGTGTTACCGGCTACCATGAAAAGGACAAACTCCTCCCCGAACTCACTGAAGGGCAGGCGATCGCCCTGACCCGTGTCGAAGCGGAACAGCACTTCACCGAACCCCCTGCCCGCTACAGTGAAGCCAGTCTTATCAAAAAACTCGAATCGCTCGGCATTGGCCGCCCAAGCACCTATGCCCCCACCGTGACGATCCTCCAGACCCGCAAATACATCGAGATAGAGAAAAAACGGATCCTCCCCACAGAAATAGCTTTTACCGTGATTGAACTGCTGGAAAAACACTTCTCGGAGATCGTCGACAGCGGCTTCACTTCATCGATGGAAGCAACGCTCGACAAGATAGCCGAAGGGAAGGAAGACTGGCAAAAAGTTCTCGCCGATTTCTACACCCCGTTCATGGAAAAGATCGCCAAAGGCAAGCAGGAGATCCAATCGCTCAAAGTCGCCACCCCCACCGGCGAACAATGTCCTCGGTGCGGCCATGAGCTCCTCCTGCGCAAAGGACGTTACGGCGAATTCATTGCCTGCTCCAACTTCCCCAAATGCAAATACACCCGCAACATTGACGGCGACGAACCTGAAAAGCCCGGAAAAACCGACGAAGTGTGTGACAAATGCGGCAGCCCCATGGTGATCAAAAACGGTCGGAGGGGCAAATTCCTCGCCTGCTCAGCGTATCCCAAATGCAAAAACACTAAACCTGTCGTCGCCCCCCGTGAGCTGAAAATCCCCTGCCCCGAATGCGGCGGCAAACTCCTCGAACGCCAGGGGCGGCGGGGCACCTTTTTCGGCTGTGCCAATTATCCAGAATGCAAATTTATCGCCAACTTTGAGCCGGTTGATACTCAATGCCCCGAATGCGGCTACCGGATGGGGATCAAGCACCTCAAGGACGGTGACTACTATGTCTGCTTCAAATGTAAACACAAGGTAAAAGCAGAAGGATAATCCCTCCATGTACGAACAATACAAAGCCGCAATTGAAAGCTCCAACATTGTCTCCCGTACCGACATTCATGGAGTTATCACTTTTGTCAATGATGAATTCTGCCGCATTTCCGGCTACAGCCGCGAGGAACTCATCGGACGCGACCACAACATTGTCCGCCATCCCGATGTTCCAACTGAGACCTTCAAGCGCCTCTGGGATGCCATTCTCAACAAACAAACCTACCACTCTACTGTCAAAAATCTCGCCAGGGACGGCAGCACGTTTTACGTCAACACGACGATAACACCCATTCTCAACGAAAAAGGTGAGATTGATGAGTTTATCGCTATTCGCTATGATGTCACCAAGGAGATGGAGCTTCAAATCCAACTTCAGGAGAAGCAGGAGATGCTCCTGTGGCAGTCCCGTTTTGCATCCCTGGGACAAATGATGGCCAATATTGCTCACCAGTGGCGCCAACCTCTGACTGAGCTCAATCTGTCGCTTTACAATCTCAAAAATGCTGCGCTCAATGGAACGCCCGATGAAATCGAAACGATCCATAACGACACCAAGCGCATCATCCAATCCATGTCCCAAACAATCGATGATTTTCAAAATTTTTTCAAACCCGGCAAAGAAAAAGAGCCCTTCGATCCCAGAAGCAGCCTCGACAATGCCTTGAGTCTGCTGGAAAAGGTATTGCGCAAAGAAACAATCGGTATGCGGATTTCGGCTCAGGAGGGGATCATCGTTCACGGCATTCAGAACGAACTGACACAGGTACTGGTCAACCTGATCCAGAATGCCCGGGATGCTCTCGACATCCATCGACCCAAAGCACCCAAAATATGGATCACACTTTCCCGGAAGGGGGGGCAGGCTGTTCTGAGTGTCGAAGACAATGCCGGCGGCGTACCTGATGAGGTGAAGGGGCACATTTTTGAGCCCTATTTTACCACCAAACACGCCAGTCAGGGAACAGGACTCGGACTCTTCATGTCCAAACTGATTGTCGAAAAAAGCCTTGGAGGTGATCTGTCGCTGCACAATACCGATCGGGGGGCGTGTTTCACCGTCACCCTTCCGCTGACCAAGGAGGTTTGATTTCATGATCTGCGACCAACTGCTCAAAAATCTTTCTATCCTTCTGGTCGAAGACGAACAGCATCTTGCTCGGCTCTTAAAGAAGGCTATTGGCGCCCGCTTCAAAAAGTTCACCCTGGCATCCGATGGCCGCGAAGGGCTCAAGGCCACGCGCCTTCACAAGCCGGATCTGGTCATTACCGACATCACTATGCCCAACATGGACGGACTGGAGATGAGCGCTCGCCTCCACGAAGAACACCCGTCTCTCCCCATCGTTGTCCTCAGTGCCTACAGTGAAAAAGAGCACCTTCTTCAGGCGATTGACATTGGCGTCACCAAGTATCTCATCAAACCTTTTGATCCGGATGAGTTGCTCGACGTGCTCTGCCAACTTGCCCGCAAAATGGATCAAATACACTACATACCCCTGATGCCTCCTTTCCGGTTTGACCCTGACCATCTCAAGCTCTTTCGCAACCACAAGATGCTGCATCTGAGCCATCGTGAAAATCTCTTCATCAGTCAACTCCTTGCCAGCCCCAACCATTTCCTCTCTGCCGAGAGTATCAAATCACTTCTGTGGAACGATACCGACATTTCCGATGAGCGCCTGAGGGTTTTCATCAACCGTCTGCGCCAAAAAACCGATCACCGCCTGATCGAGAACATTGTTGGGCAGGGATATCTCCTCCGTACTCACTCTCTGCAGGAGAACCCGTAAATATGTATCAAGTTCAGCTCCACTGCATCGATCGCGGTCTCAGCAACATTGAGAACGGCAAACCTTTTGTCAATCGGACTGTTTATCGAAAATATCATGACTCTATTCCCGACCACGGAGAAGCAGGGCGGGATCAGCCGGGGCGGCACCCCACCGACACCCCGGACAGAAACTGCCGTACAATACATACCCGGTGACACATGGAAGCCGTTACTCTTATCCTGACTCTTTCGGCAGCCCTGTGGCTCTCCCCGTTTCTTGCCAAGGCACTTCGGATACCGACGGCACCTGTCGAGATCATGCTTGGTTCGCTTTTATCCTGGGTTCACCTGATAAAGCTGCACGAATACTTCGACCTGATTGCCAACATCGGCTTTCTTTACCTGATGTTTCTCGCCGGCCTTGAGGTAAACCTCAAACAGATCACCGGCACATCCAAAAGCACCCTCAGAAAAGCGCTCTTTTTTGTCATTACCCTTGGTGCACTGGCCGGGATCAGCGGCTGGCTGCTGGATTTCAACCCCATCATTACCCTCTCTCTCCCTCTGGTCTCCATCGGCCTCCTGGCTCCGCTTGTCAAAACGTATGGCAAAGATGCCCGCTGGCTTCAGACGGCTTTTGTGGTGGGCGTACTCGGGGAGATCATCTCCATCGCGACACTCACCATCCTCGATGCCGCAAGTACAGTCGGTTTCGGAAAAGATCTCATACTCAAAATGGTATCTCTGCTGCTGTTTATCCTCGGAATTTATATTCTCTATCGTCTGTTGCATCTCCTTTTCTGGTGGTACCCCGAGCTCAAATCGACCCTTATGCCGCGCCTCGGCACCTCCGATCAGGATGTGCGTCTGGCCATGGCGCTCTTTTTTATCCTCATTGCCGTGATGCTGCTCCTCCATCTTGAGCTCGCACTCGGCGCATTCATTGCCGGGGCAGCCATTTCCGCTTTTTTTCATCATGAAAAGCACCTCGAAGAGAAGCTCTCGAGTCTTGGGTTTGGTTTTCTGGTTCCTTTGTTCTTCCTTCACGTTGGGGCATCTTTTGATGTGCACATGCTGCTTGTCCCGAGCATCCTCTCCGATGCTTTTGCTGTCACGGGGGTCATGTTTGCGATCCGCCTGCTGGCCTCGTTTCATCTCAGACACATTGCCGCTGCAAAAGATGCCCTGCTCGTTGCACTGGCGCTCTCGATGCCTCTTACTCTTCTCGTAGCTGTCGCAACAATCGGCTATACGACCGGGAACATTGAGACAGGCACCTATTATTCTCTGATTCTTGCCAGTCTTTTTGAAGTTATTGTCTCAATGGTTTTGATCAAAATTCTTGGAAAGCGGTAGGATTTACTCTCCGTTCAGCTGAAGCAGTTCAAAATACTCTTTCTGAAGCTTTTGGTTGGAGAGTTGAAGGGTATGAACTTTTTGTGCCAGAGCTGCTTTTTCAGATTCGAGCCTGTTGAGCGCCTGGAGGGAATTGTCTCCAAAGAGCAGCACCTTCACATACCAGACAAACACAACAACTCCCGTCAGAATAGCGAGCAGGCTTTTAAGAGAAAAGCCCACCCATTCAGAAGGATTGTCCGGCGCTGTTGACATAATTATCCAAACAATTCGCGTCCGAGATACTCAAACTGCCCCAACTCTGCCTCAATGGAGAGCAGACGGTTATATTTGGCAATGCGGTCACTGCGGGCGGTAGAGCCGGTTTTGATTTGCCCCGCATTCAACGCCACGGCCAGATCAGCGATGAATGCATCTTCCGTCTCCCCGGAGCGGTGGCTGACGACGCAGGTATAGCCATTGCGGTGTGCCAGACGAATGGTCTGCATGGTTTCACTTACGGTGCCGATCTGATTGAGTTTGATGAGAATCGAATTGGCAATACCGCGGTCAATCCCCTCGGAAAGGATGGCCGGATTGGTCACAAAGATGTCATCCCCGACCAGCTGTATTTTATTTCCAAGACGTACAGTCATCTCCTCCCATCCGCCCCAGTCATCTTCGCTGAGTCCGTCTTCAAGTGAAACAATGGGGTATTTTTCAATCAGCTGTTCATAGTAAGCGATCATCTCACTGCTGTTGAGTTCGCGGTTTTCAGATTTGAGGAGATATTTGCCCGCATCATTAACGATCTCGGAAGCTGCCACATCCAACGCGATGGCAATCTGCCTGCCCGGGGTGTATCCGGCCGCTTCAATCGCCTGCATGATCACCTGAATTGGCTCTTCATTGGATTTCAAATTGGGCGCAAATCCTCCTTCGTCGCCTACGGCGGTACTCTCGCCCATTCCGTCGATAATCTTTTTGAGGTTGTGGTACACTTCCGAGGCGGCACGCAGACCGTCACTGAAACGCTCAAAACCAACCGGCATGATCATATATTCCTGAAAATCTACAGAGTTGTTGGCGTGTTCTCCTCCGTTGATGATATTGAGCATGGGCACCGGCATTATGGTAGCATTGGCTCCGCCAAGATAGCGATAAAGAGGCATTTTCAGTGAAGCAGCTGCCGCACGGGCTACCGCCATGGAGGCACCAAGAACGGCATTGGCACCAAGCTTGCCGTAATTCTCGGTTCCATCAATCTCTTTCATAGCCAAATCCACATCCGCCTGGTTGTAGGGACTCATACCGATGAGAGCTTCCGCGATATCTGTATTGACATTTTCCACAGCCTTGAGCACCCCTTTGCCCAAAAAGCGCTCTCCGCCGTCACGCAGCTCCAGCGCTTCCCGCTTCCCGGTACTGGCACCGCTGGGAACCAGAGCACTCTCAACCGTTCCATCGCTCAAACTGACCGCTACCCGTACCGTCGGATTCCCCCGGCTGTCCAAAACCTCGTTCGCAACCACATCTTCTATATGAATCATTCCTCATCCTTTTTTTCTAAGATATTACCAAATCTTCGAATTACCTGCAGGTAGTCCTTCAGATTTTTCACACACACCCAATCTCATCTCACTCTCTCATGTATTCAGACTGTTTGACGGTGTGGCAAAACAGGCAATAAGCGTATTTTAGCGAAAAGGGGGTAAAAGCTTCGCTTGGGCACACTGTTGTGTGCCGTGCAGGTATATTGGTTATTGGTGTATTGGCAGGTGTGATGGCACGCGGATAAAGAAGACTTCCATCTCGTCCCCAATAACCAATACACAAGTACACCAAGACACGGTGTGCATTTGCACACTCTTTATTCTTCGACTGCCAAACCTGTGTCAAATCCCAATGCCCTTTTGATCTTTTGTTCGATCTCTTCGCGCATCTGCGGATTCTCTTTGATCGTTTGTTTGGCATTCTCTTTTCCCTGACCCAGTTTCTCGGCTCCGTAGCTGAACCAGGCACCCGATTTGTCGATGATATCGAGTTTGACACCGTAGTCGATCAGTTCCCCTTCATAGCTGATCCCTTCACCGAACATGATATCGAATTCGGCCTGGCGGAACGGAGGTGCTACTTTGTTTTTGACCACTTTGGCTTTGACCCGGTTTCCGATCTGTGATTCCCCCTGCTTGAGGGTCGCGATCCGGCGTACATCGATCCGCACCGACGCGTAGAATTTAAGGGCGTTTCCTCCCGTCGTCGTCTCAGGGGAACCGTACCCCATGGTACCGATCTTCATCCGTATCTGATTGATAAAGATCACCGTCGTATTGGTTTTGTGAAGGATGGCCGTAATCTTACGGAGTGCCTGGCTCATCAACCGTGCCTGCAGTCCCACATGGGTATCGCCCATATCCCCCTCAATCTCCGTCTTGGGAGTCAGGGCAGCGACTGAGTCGACCACAATCAAATCCACTGCCCCCGAGCGGGTCAGTGTTTCAAGCACATCAAGTGCCTGCTCTCCGAAATCGGGCTGAGAGACAAGCAGATCATCGGTATCGACGCCAAGGTTCTTTGCGTACACCACATCGAGTGCATGCTCAGCGTCGATAAAGGCACAAACCATATCTTCTTTTTGTGCCGAAGCGATGGCCTGAAGCGCCAGCGTTGTTTTTCCCGAAGATTCAGGACCATACACTTCAACGATTCGTCCCCGGGGGATTCCGCCGATCCCCAGTGCCATATCGAGCCCCAGTGAACCGGTACTGATCGCTTCAATGGGCTCAAATTCTTTGTCCCCGAGGCGCATCAGCGTTCCTTTGCCGAATGCCTTGTCAATCTGCCTAATCGCCATATCGAGTGCTTTTTGTTTCTGTGGATCCATTGCCATCGTCATGTCCTTGTCCTTGTGTTGATTGTATTTTACCCAAAGTTCTTAGATAACTTGTAATGCTATTGTAGACAAAAAATTGACTGAGTTCCAAAAATATGTCAAATTGTCATATTTTTTCTGTCGTAGACAAA
>JALVQH010000209.1:0-11609 GCA_027031505.1 Campylobacteraceae bacterium
GCCCTATTTTGAGGTGTGGAATGAAAAAGCGTAGTTTTGCCCGAGCAAAAAATTACCGTTTCAAGACACGATCCCTGCAACGCCATATAAAATATCTCAAACGACTCAGAGCTAAACACGCCCGAAAAAATACAGATGAATGGCGAAAAACTGGGGCTTGGGATATAATATAAACGTAAAAAACATGACAATTTGAAACATTTTCCCCCTCCAAACCCCAAAATACCCTATAATACCCCCAAACCAAAACAGGACAATCATCATGGCCAGGAAAAAAACCCTCTTTGAATGTCAGGCGTGTGGGTTTCAGACGCCTCGGTGGATGGGGAAGTGCCCTTCGTGTGGGGAGTGGGAGAGCATCGTGGAACTCAGTACCGAGCAGATCGAATTTCTCAAGAAAACCTCCGGCACCGCCAAAGCGACACTGAGTGGCAAAGCCAAGCCCATCACCGAGGTAGGAGAGGACAACATCACCCGCTCCACCTCCGGGAGCCGGGAGCTCGATCTGGTGCTCGGCGGCGGGATCGTGCCGGGATCGCTGACGCTCATCGGCGGAAGCCCCGGAATCGGTAAATCCACACTGCTGCTCAAGATCGCGGGCAACCTCGCCCGCAGCGGCACGCGCGTCCTCTACGTCTCAGGCGAAGAGTCGGCCGGGCAGATCAAGCTGCGTGCCAACCGGCTGGAGGCCAACCACGACCACCTCTATCTTCTGTCCGAAATCAACCTCCAGGCCGTCCTCAACGAAATCGCCGCCGAGACGTACGGCTTCATCGTGATTGATTCGATCCAGACCCTCTACTCGGATGAGACCCCCTCGGCTCCGGGAAGCGTGACGCAGGTGCGCACCATTACGTTTGAGCTCATGCGGATCGCCAAGAGCCTCCAGATCCCCATCTTCATCATCGGCCACATCACCAAGGATGGCTCCATCGCCGGCCCCCGGGTGCTGGAGCACATGGTCGATACCGTGCTGTATTTCGAAGGGGATACCAACTCGGAGCTGCGCCTCCTGCGGGGGTTCAAAAACCGCTTCGGCTCCACCAACGAAGTGGGGATCTTCGAGATGAACGCCTCGGGGCTGCACGATGCGCAGAGCATGGCCGGGCGGTTTTTTGACAAAGAGAAGCTTCAGGCCGGATCGGCGCTGACGGTCATCATGGAGGGGAGCCGTCCCATCATCATCGAAGTCCAGGCGCTTGTCGCCGAAGCCCACGCTCACCCCAAACGGAGCTCCACCGGATACGACAACAACCGCCTCGGAATGCTGCTGGCACTGCTGGAGAAAAAGCTCGACCTGCCGCTGGGCACCTACGATGTGTACGTCAACATCAGCGGCGGGATCAAGATCACCGAACCCTCCGCCGATCTGGCCATCATCGCCGCGATACTGAGCAGCTACCGCGACCGGCCGTTGAGTGCGCAGACACTTTTCCTCGGTGAAGTGAGCCTCACCGGAGAAGTGCGCGAAGTCAGCGCCCTCTCCCAGCGCCTGCGCGAAATCCATGCCCAGGGCTTTGCCAAAGCCATCGTCCCCGAAAAACCCATCGAGGAGACCCCCATCAAATGCTATGTTGCCGATGAAGTCGCCAAGATTGTGGAGTGGATTTTTGTTTAACGAAACCCTGTTGAATGCTTGTAACAGAGGTTTCACTCGATGGCGACAAAGGAGCACCCAACCCCGAAGGGGCGCTTGCGTTTGCGACTGCCAGAGCTATCGAGTGAAACCGGCGGATTTTAGAAGACTCAATTAGGTATAATACACACCATGAACATCGGCACCGACATCATCCAGATATCCCGCATCGAAACCGCCCTTGCCCGCCACGGTGAGCGCTTCATGGCGCGTTTTCTCACCCCCGAAGAGATCGCAGCCCTCCCCCAGCGCCCGCAGTCCCTCGCCGGATACTGGGCGGCCAAAGAGGCGGTCGCCAAAGCACTTGGGTGCGGGATCGGACAGGAGGTGGGCTTTCACGATATTTGCCTGGCCAAAGACACCCGTGGAGCCCCCTCGTTTACCCTCAGCGATACTGCCCTGGAGCGGTTTCCGATCAAAAAAAGCTCCCTCTCCATCAGCCATGACGGGGGATTTGCGGTTGCGGTTGCGGCTCTCAGTATGGAAAGTGAACTCGCTCACGAGTAAAACAAATGGGGCATTTTACCCGTTTGTCAAGTAAAATGAAGTAAAATACATACAATCTCACTCAATTTCGCAATCAAAAGGATAGTATTGTGTCGCGCCTTTTTATTCTCAGTTTTTTTACCCTCATTCTTCTTTCCGGTTGTGCCAGTATCCGACGCATAGAGGTACCCGAATCCCAGGGAGACTGGGTGTATGGAACAGGAATTTCTCAGCCGGAACGCATGTACACACGACACAAGGAAGGCAAATACATCATCAAACCCGAACCTTACAGTATAGCCTCAAGGAAGAAGGATCCTGAATTGCTTGGCCCTCAGCGCACCATCTCTTCTGCTTCAAAATCGGAAAGTTCTTCAGCAAAGACCACAGCCGGAACACCTGCCCGGGGTATGACCCGTGAAGCATGCATCTCAATGATCGGTGAGGCCAAATTCAACAGCTATGTCAAAAAATACGGTGGCGAAAAAGGGGCGTTGCGCCGCTGCCTGATCCTCAAGCGTATCCGGGGATAGCTGTCATTTTCTGAAGTGAACCATTTTGAAACGCTCCCCCATGATGTCGGGAGCGATGAGGGTTTTAATCTTGTCAGCTTCTCGCTGATAGTTTGCCTGTGTCGTCTGCCGGGCAAACTGCTCCAACAGATCGATGATCCCAAAATCAATCAATGCCCGCGCCTGTGTTCTGAATGTCACCAGCTCCATCCCCGCCGCTTCAAACGCATCGATCACATGGGCAAAGTTGACATCGTAGGTGATATCCGAACGCCCGAAATGGTCTGAGAGGACAACCGACTCATCAAAAAACGGCAGCACCGCATGTTCCGTATAGAGCCGGATCGAAAAATCGTTGCGGGCATACCGGTCGCCGTAGTCAAAGGTAACAAACTCGCTGTGTTTCGCTGCCGCAGACAGACGCCGGGCGAACGCTTCGTACCCCAGGGCGATCTCCCCTCTGGTCATACCATACCGGCGGGCAAAAGCCTGCTGCGAAGCGTCGGCATCCTGCCAGACAATCGCCTCATTGGCCACGGTCGCCACTTTGCCCTCGATGTAAAGTTCGCAGGGGAACGCATCGAAGATCTCATTGGCGACAAAAAAAGCATACTCCAGATCCAAATCCTCAAGACTCTCCACCTGCTCGAGTGCAACCGCATCCCCGAAACGCTCGGCAAAATAGGTGCGTTGTGCCTGCCGTACGGCTGCCTGCCGCTCTGCGATCATGAACTGCATACTCCCAAGCAGCGCTGCATCGCAGGTATAGAGCCACTGGATCATATCGGCTATCAAATACCCCTGATGGGCGCCAATCTCTACCAGCACCGTCTCCCGGGGCAAACGCCCCTCCCGGATCTGCCCGCAGAGGTAGTGGGCAACGGCCGCCCCGAAAAAAGAGCTCGTACTCACCGCCGTATAAAAATCCCCCTCTTTTCCAATCGGCCGAAACATGCGATAATACCCCTGTTCACCGTAGAGCCACGCCTCCATGTATTCCGAGAAAATCACCGAGCCACCTTGGCGTAGAGTTTGAGCAGCTGCAGCTGTTTCTCAAGATAGTAGATCCGTTTATCGAGCTTTTTCATTGCCAGAGAGTTGCGCATGGTTTGCAGATCAGCAGACGTTTTCTGTCCGGCTTTCACCAGATCACGGGTGCTCTTGACCAGACGGCGATAGAGAGCCTCATCCCGTTTGGCCAGTGCATATTTGCGATCGAGAATTTTCAGACTGGCACGTACGAGGGCATATTCGGCCAGGATGACTTTGCGCTGATCACGGACTTTGGCCTGAGCGAGGAGATAGCCCAGACGGCTGGCCTCGATGTCGGCCGGTGCATTGATGCTCAGAGGCATGCTGATACGGAAACCGTAGTTCTTGAACCCCTTCATTTTTCCGGGTGTGTATTCGTCGGTGTAGCGATAGTGAGCGTAAGCCGTCACCGTCGGGAGATACTTAGTCCATATCATTTTGGCGCCATAGCGTTTCTCCTCTGCGTGGAGTTTTTCGGCAGCAAGTTTCAGGTTTTTTTTGCGGTAACGGTCAAGGGAGATCAGATGGAGTTTGGGCAGACGAATTTTGTCCGGGTTTTTATCACTCAAAAACGCAAAATTCGCCCGCAACTGCCGCAGTGCCAATTCCAGATCCAGTTTGGAGACGGTGTCGCGGTTGTGAGCCAGAATGGTCTGATCCAGTACCGAACTCTCCACGAGTCCGGCCTTGTACATCTCCTCCTGTCGTTTGATGGCGATCGTTCCGTTTTTGACCAGCAGTTTCAGTTTTTGCAACTGAAGTTTGGTTTTGCGGTAGGCAAAGAGGATCTCGGCCGCCTGGGCGATCAGCTGCCGTTTTTGCAGGGCGATCTCTTTGGCGTTGGCACCGCGGAGAGCCTGGGCGTATTTGATCCCGAAGTAGATCCCGCCGCTTTTGAAGATCGGCTGATCGATCCCGATGCTGAAGGCATCACTGGCGTGCATCTTTCCGTCAGCCTGCGGTTTCCAGTCTTTCTGGTAGCTGAGCGTGACCGGGGAGATCCAGCTGTTTTGCAGTTTGCCCGCCTGCACATCGCTCTGCTGTCTCTGAAAATCAAACATCAGATTTTTCTCGTCGCTGAGATAGTTCTGCAGATTGCTCTGACCCCATACAGGGGAGAGAGCCATTAGACTAAAGAGTATGGAGAGCTTTTTCAAAACGGTCAAATCCTTCCGTGATCTCGTCACTGCTGATGGTCAAACCGGGGAGAAAACGTACGGTGTTTCGCCCTGCTTTGAGGACGATCACTCCTGCAGCAAACGCCGCATCGATGATCGCCGACTGGGTTTCGGGATCGCGGGCACGCAGTCCCCGCATCAGTCCCAATCCCACCAAATCCTCAAACCGATCGCCATGACGACGCAGCACATCGGAGAGTTTCTCATCAAACAGCAGCTGTGTCTGCGCCAGTTCTCCGGCATCGTCCATCCGTTCCAGCACATCCAGTACGGTCAGGCCTGCCCGGGTACTGAGGTAGTTGCCCCCGAAAGTGCTGCCGTGGTCACCGGGACTGAAAATATCTTTCAGCCGCGTCATGGCCGCACCAATGGGCACACCGCCCCCGAGACCCTTGGCCAAAGTAACAATGTCCGGTTCGATTTCGTACAGCTGCGAAGCAAGAAATTTTCCGGTACGGTATACTCCTGTCTGCACCTCATCGATGATGAGCAGAATCCCCTGCTCCCTGAGATGGTGTGCCAGATCCTGTACGGCGGCTTTGTCGAGAGGCTGCACGCCCCCTTCACCCTGTACAAGCTCCAGCATCACGGCTGCTGTTTCATCATCCAGTGCTCCGTAGACAGCCTCGATCGTCGGCTCATAGCTGAATCCGTCTGGATACGGAGCGAAAAACGGCGTATGGAATTTTCCCTGCCCTGTAGCCTTGACCGTGGTGATCGTCCGACCATGAAATGAATGTTTGAGAGTGATCACTTTGAAGCGCTTTTTTTCGAAATGGGTCTCACCGTATTTGCGGGCGATTTTGATAGCCGCTTCGTTGGCTTCGGCACCGGAATTGCCGAAAAACACCCGCATATCGTACCCGCTCAGCTCCACAAGACGTCCGGCCAGCCTCGCCTGCGGTTCGATCACCTGCAGATTGGAGATATGGAGGATTTTGTGTGCCTGGTCACAGAGGGCGTCGGTCAGTTCCGGGTGGCTGTGCCCGATCGAGTTGACTCCAATCCCGCTGCCAAAATCGATAAAATCACGCCCGTCGTCGGTGTAGAGCGTTGATCCCTCCCCCCGGACAAAAGCGGTATAATTGCGTGCGTATGTCGACAAAACATAGTTACGATCCATTCTCTCAAGTGTCATCGGAAGATACCTTCATAAAAAGTGGGGATAATTATACCATTTTTCTTCCTTTTTATATAGTTGTTACATTCATAGTGCTATACTTATCGTCACACCAAAAGTATCCCAGGCCGAAAGCATCAAAAATGCGCTATCCGATCGAACACTCTTCTATCCTTGCCAGTGTCGCCAAATGGGTGCCGCTTTCCGGAGCAGTCGGTATCGTGATCGGCATCATTGTGACGCTGTTTCTGAACATACTGATGGGAGCGGAGCATCTCAGGAGTGCGATGCCGATCCCCTACTACTTTCTGCTTCCGGCCGGACTGGCTGTCAGCGTCTGGCTCACCCGAACCTTTGCTCCCGACGCCAGAGGGCACGGAACAGAAAAGGTCATCGAAGCCGTACACAAGAGAAGCGGCAAAATCAATCTCGCTGTCATTCCGATCAAACTCTTTGCAACCGTCATTACCCTCGCCGTCGGCGGTTCAGCGGGCAAGGAAGGACCCGGAGCCCAAATCGGAGCAGGTACAGCCTCCTGGGTTTCGGATGTGCTGCGATTCTCGAAAAAGGATCGCCGCAAACTGGTCATATGCGGGATCAGTGCCGGCTTTGCCACGGTATTCGGTACGCCCATTGCCGGAGCGATTTTCGGCGTGGAGGTTCTCATCGTCGGTTCGATCAAATACGACCTGCTCCTCCCCTCGTTTGTGGCCGGATTTACCGCATTTTTCACTGCACAGTATCTCGGCGCCCACTATACCTACTACGATATCAGCTACTTTCAACACTATTTTATCGATATAGTTCTTATCGGCAAAGTAGTACTCGGCGGGATTTTTTTCGGTCTGGTTGCCTGGCTGATCATCACCACCCTCAAACAAACCGAAAATGCTATCGAAGCACTCCCCATGAACCCTTACATCAAAGCCATTGCCGCCGGCCTTCTGCTGGTGGCACTCTCCTGTGGAGTCGGCACCCATTACTTCGGCCTGGGGCTCGATACCATCGCTGAAACAATGCGGACGACCGTCTCCGGTACCCCCCTTCCCTGGTATTCGTTTATTGTCAAGATTTTTTACACAGCCGTAACGCTCGGGAGCGGGGGGAGCGGGGGGATCGTCACGCCGATCTTTTATATAGGGGCAACCAGCGGCCATTTTTTCGGGGGACTTTTTGGAAGCGAAGGGCAGTTGGCGCTCTTTGCGGCTCTGGGATTCGTGAGTGTCCTCGCCGGTGCAACCAACGCCCCCATCGCTGCGATCGTCATGGCCATGGAGCTTTTCGGAATGGACATTGCCCACTACGCTGCCGTCTCCATCGTCATCGCTTTTCTCCTTTCCGGCCACCGGAGCGTCTTCCCCTCCCAGAAAATCGCCATGTCCAAATCCGACCTGCTGGATCTCGATGCCGGAGAAGATATCGAACACTCCCGTGTCCGATTCAATGAGCAAAAAACCCGGCAGTTTCACAACATTCAGCGCCGGATCGAGCTCAAACGCCAGCGCCGGAAAGCGCAGCGCATACGCAAAAACCAAAACAAGCCGTAAGCCCCCTTTATCCAACGCGTTTCGCCAGCAAATGGACATAGCGCCCCATATTGCGAAAAGTACTTTCACGACAATATTTGCGTTCCAGCAATTGCAATTTTTCCAAATCCGATTCGGCACGAGCCGCCTCTTCCATGTAGTCATGGAACACGCGAATCCCCGTATGGACAATAATCTCAAAACCATGCGCCGCAAGCCAGTCAAGCAGCACCTCGGGTTTCTGTGGATGGGGTGGAGTGAGGTTTTTCCCTTTGCCGTACCACGCTTCATCGAGGAGGTGCTGGAGGCGCCAGCTGCCGCGCAAGGCATTGCGGTAGATCAGTCCGTGATGGTTAAAAAAGAGCAGCGACAAATGACCGCCGGGTCGCACCCGATCGGCGACGATCTTCAGGGTCTCCAGCGGCCGGGACAACCACTCGATCACCGCATGAAACAGCACCAGATCCTGCACAGGAAGCGTGGCGGCCACCTCTTGAGCCGGCGCCTGGATCAGCGTCGCGTCGATCCCCGCTTCATCAAACTGCTCTCGGGCTCGATCAAGCATCTTCCCGGAAATGTCACACCCGGTGATCCGATGCCCCCGTTCCCCGAACCACAGCGCCATCTGCCCAAACCCGCAGCCGGCATCCCACACATCCATCGGTGCCCCCGCTTGCAGCGCGGCCAGATCCTCCTGCAGCAGCTCCAGACGCAACTGCCCTTTGAATGTCCCGTAGATCCGATCGGCAAACTTCTCGGCCATCTTGTCAAAGTTGCGATCCTCGAGGGGCCTGGGGATGTGTGCCATCCTAATTCACCCGCTCGATCTGTACTTTGGCTTCCCCGTAGCACGCCCCCTCCCCCTCTTCGCTGAGGAGAGCCGGTGTGAGACGGTTGATGCCGGGGGTCGAACCGTACACCAGTGCACAGTCAGGGCGGACATCCTCGCTTAGCTTCACCGTCAGCTCCAATTCCCCCTGATCATTGTAGAGCCGGACACGCTCCCCTTCATTTAATCCGCACTCAGGGGACAGATGCACTTCGGATGTACGGACAAATTGCGTATTGAGCGCTTTGAGGCTTTTGGGAGTCAGCAGCCGGTAGTGACCGTCAAAGGGTTCCTCTTTTGGTTTGCGAAAGCGGCGGAAACCGATCGGTTCATCGTCATCTTCGTACTCGTCGATGAAGACAAACTCCTCACCCCCCTCTTCTCCGAAACCTTCCGCATAGGGTTTCGGATCGTAATCGGGAAGGACACGATACCCCTGTTGCACTTTGCACTGATTCAGCCAGGATTGAAGGTAGTGCGTTTCGCTCTCGATCGGCTCCAGTCCCAGACGCTGTATCATTTCGACGACAAAATCGTACTCACTGATCCCGCATGCCGCTTCGGTGACCCTGGGCATCGGGGTGACATACGGATGACCGTAGCTGAGGCGGATATCCTCTTTTTCGAGGAAAGTTTTTGCCGGGATGACGATCCGGGCACGGGTGCTCGTCTCGTTTTCATAGAGACCGAAGTAGATGAGATTTTTCACCGCATCCAGCACCGCCTGCACCCGGAGCGAATCGGGCATCGATTCGGCCGGGTTTCCTCCCTGCACCAGTACCGTCTCGAACCGCTCAAACGGTGCCGTCACCGTCGGTACACGGGGACAATTCACAGAAAAAGGATTCTCAAATCCCTGACGGGAGTTGCCCATGTAGCTCACGCCGCACCCTTCCCGTCCAAACAGCCCAAGCACCGCTGCCAGCGAATCGATCGCCCATGTCACCGCATGTCCCTGCCGATAGTGCTGCAGCGGAATGCCGACGAGAAAGACCGTCCGGTGCTCCTGAATGAGCCGGAGCATATCCCCCATCTGATCGAGGCTCAGCCCCATGTGTTGCAGGATCGCCTTGATCCGGAATTCGCGTGTAAATTCATAAAATTCCTCCCACTCGGAGCCAAACCGCTCCAGCCACGCATGATCCTCTCCGTCCTCCATGATCGAGAAACGCGCCAGCAGAATCGCAAGGTAAAAATCGGTACGGGGTTTGATCTGCAGATGGATATCCGCCTGCTTCGCTATGGGGGTGCGCACCGGATCGATCACGATAAGCGTTTTGCCTTCTATGTACGGCATGAGGTGTTTGTTGGTCACGGTGAGGTTGCGTCCCCAGACGACGACCACTTCGGATCGGGCGATCTGTTCGGGGGGGAGGTGGCGGTTGATGCCCCGGCCGGCTTCGACCCCGGCCTGTCCGGCACTGTCACACAGACTTCCCGAGGTCAGCGTCCCGCCGAGGCGTTCCATGAGCAGATCGGTGACCGACTGCATGACTCCCAGATTGCCCGAGCCCCGCCACAGCAGAGAGGTTTCGGCGCGCAAGGCCGAAGCAGCCGCATCAAGCGCCTCCTCCATCGATGCCTCCCGACCGTCTACCCGCGGGGTTGCAATCCGGGACGCTTCATGAAAATGCTTGTGCATCAGAGCACACAAAGCCCCGTTGTTCATCGGGTGCATTTCAGTGGCAACCAGTATTTGGGGACGGGCTGGATCGACAGTGATCCCGCATGCATCCCAGCAGTCGAGAGGACAGGCGGTCTGAATCATTTAAATTCGATTTTGACCAGTTTGGAAAAAGGGTAAACAGGCGGGAGAAGAATACGTGCTTTGTACGACGAGAGGTATTGGCGGTCGGCCAGATTCCAGATCCGGTCGATACTCAGCTGTGTAGGTTTGTCCTCGATGTATATCTGTTTATCGGTGATCTTTCTCCCGTCCGGATCCTCAATCTCTTCACGGTCAAGATAGACGATCAGTTGTGCCTGACTCAGATCGCTTATTGTTGCTATCGGTAATCCCGGAGCGGCAAACTCCCCCGTATGCACCATCAGGGCATACAGATACTTTCCCGGAAAAGCTATGTGTTTTTTGGCAATGACGTCTTTGAGCATTGCCTTTTTATATGAGAGATCCAAAATGGTTTTTTTGAGGGTGCTGATCTTCTCCTTGACACCCAGGTACTGATTTTTTGCCGCAATGTATGCCGCGTAAGCATTGTCTTTCTGTGTCTGGGAAGCTGTCTCGAGGGTGCGCATCCGGTCGTAAAACCTTTTTTTGCGTTCCGCCATTTTTTCGAGTCCCACCAGCATCTCTTCATTGGTTTCAAGATTCTCGTTCATAAGCTCCATGGAGACTTCGGTATTTTTGAGATTTTCCTGATCCAGAACGTCGTCGATCTGAACAAAGGCTTCATCCCCGAGCACTGCCCCCTCGGCTTCCCGGTCTGCACGCACGATGATACCGCTGACACTCGACTTGATTGTCGCCGTTTCAACGGGTTCGACTTTGGCATAATGCACCTTGGCTGCAAGAGCAACAGGGAGGAAGAGAAAGAGAAGTTTTTTCATGAGATGTATCCTTTTTGCAGACGATTGATTCTGGTATTATAGCACAGGGATGATTGCGTCTTTATCTTTTATGCTCAAGTTTCGCTTTCCTCTGTTTCCAATCCGGCATAAAGAGGTTGAGATAATTGTAAAACTTATCGCTGTGATCAGCATGCACCAAATGTGCCAGTTCATGAAATGCCACATACTCGATACACTCCGTAGGCTTCTCTATCAATTTCAGATTGAGGTTGATGTACCCTTTGGATGGATTACAGCTTCCCCATCGGGTTTTCATCTCACGAATGCAGATACGGTCTATCTCTTTTTGTACAAGCGGCTGATACTTCTCTATGGCTTTATAAAAATGGTGCTTGGCTTTTTGCATATACCACTGCTTTAACAGTTTCTTTTTGCGTTCAAGGTTATCTCTACGCTTCACAAAAACCTGCACATAACCTCTCTGAAGCTTCACACCCTCCTCTTGACTCTCTATCACCTTCAAGCGGTAATTTCTCCCCAGAAAACGCACATTTTCACCACTCGCATACTCTTTTTTGATGCTATCTCTGTGCGCTTCAAAAAAAGCGATCTTTTTGTCGATCCACGCTGCTCTTTTTTTAAGTATATACTCTATATCTCTTTCGTTACTATCAATAGGAACAGTAAGGATCACCTCTCCACTTGGTTTGACTTTGAGGTTGATATGTTTTACCTCTTTTTTTACAATCTCAATCTCTGGG
>JALVQH010000209.1:11619-13374 GCA_027031505.1 Campylobacteraceae bacterium
CATATACCACTGCTTTAACAGTTTCTTTTTGCGTTCAAGGTTATCTCTACGCTTCACAAAAACCTGCACATAACCTCTCTGAAGCTTCACACCCTCCTCTTGACTCTCTATCACCTTCAAGCGGTAATTCCGCCCCAGATAACAAAAATTCTCTCCACTGACATACTCTTTTTTCCCTGCATCTCTATGGGCATCAAAAAAAGCGATTTTCTTTTCGATCCAGCTGGCTCTTTTCCGCAGGACATACGCGATATCTCTCTCATCACTGTTTGCGGGAGCCGTCAGGATCACTTCGCCGCTGGGTTTGACTTTGAGGTTGATGTGCTTGACATCCTTTTTGACAATGACCACTTCAGGGGACGCGATTTCAGTCGCGTAAATATGTCCAGCGTTATCAGCGACTGAAGTCGCTGCCCCTGTACTATGCATAGTTGTTGATCCCGATCTGTTGCAAGGTTGCCAGCAGCGCATCACTCTCCGCCAACTGCAACCCATAGGTATCTTCCATCTCCCAGAAAAGTTCCTCGATCTCCCCTTCGATTTTGTTGCGCACATCTCTGTTGGTTTTCCAGTCCGGTTTTCGGGAGGCTTTTTGGAAAACATCCACAATCTTCAACACCATCCGGGTCAAGAGATCCTCCTCGGGTCTCTGCCCGTAATCCATTGGAGCTTCCGCGACAAAAATACGCGTATCGATGTTGTTCACCGCTTCACGAAAACGCTCTTCGAGATTGTCATAGAAGGCTCTTGCCGGGGCATTGTGCCTGATGCTCTCCGGGTAGTTATCCTCTTCTGTGGTCTCATCTTTGAGAAGCAGATCCCGTATAGCTTTGGCATGTTTAAGCTTCTCCTCTTCGGTCAGCCGCTTCTCTCGATACGCTTCGATGATCTCGGCAATGCGCTTGGAGAGTTTATCATAGTAGGCGGGGTTGCTCTCCCGATTTTCGGTAATGACGGCCGTCGTGGCACTGAGTATGGCATCGGCCCGGGCATTGTCCCCGACCACCCTCTCCAGCTCCGCTTCAAACTCTTCATCGAAGATATTGACCAGTTTGGTCAATTGGTTGACTTCATCGGCAGAGATAAAGGTATCGAGCAGTTTTTGCATCTGCTTTTCGTATTTCCCGAAATCGACCTGTTCATGGTAACGGATACGGACGGCTTTGCGCAACTCGGCATAAAATTTCATTTTCTCTTTATACTCGGCGATCTGCCTGGTATCAAACACCTCTTCGATTTTGTCGCTGGAGAGTGCCAGTTTCAACGCTCTGGCATAGTGAGAGAGGTAGTCGTAAAACGTTTTTCTCTTCTCTTCATCTGCCAGGAATACTTCATAGCTCTCCTGATCGTTTTCGTACACAACAGGGGACGCGACTTCAGTCGCGTTATCTTCAGCGACTGAAGTCGCTGCCCCGAACAGTTCTTCCAGATAGCTGTAATAGGTCTTGACTCTCGCAATCTCTTCCTTGATGTCAAACACCGCCCCTTCGATATCCTCTTCATCGAAGTCAGCCAGACCAGAATAATCGTTGAGTGCTTTGTCCAAGTCACCAAGCAATCCACGGTAATCGACAATAAATCCAAAGTCTTTCCCCTCATAGAGACGATTCACCCGGGCGATGGCCTGGAGCAGGTTGTGTTCTTTGAGCAGTTTGTCGATGTAGAGTACCGATGCCCGGGGTGCATCAAACCCGGTGAGCAGTTTGTCCACCACGATGAGCAGCTCTATCTCCTCTCCGTTGATGAACTCATCTT
>JALVQH010000210.1 GCA_027031505.1 Campylobacteraceae bacterium
GATTACATCATCGTCTCGCAGCGTTTCCATCTCGAGCGGGCGCTGTTTATCGCCCATGCCAAAGGGCAGAAGGCGACTGGCTTCGTCGCCAGAGACCGCCGACACACCGCTGCAGCCTGGCGGATGATGCTCCGTGAACTGATCGCCCGCACCAAAGCGTTTCTCGATGTCTACGTGCTAAGGACGGAGCCGAAGTTTTACGGGAAGCGGGAGCGGGTGAGGTATCGGCATTGACATGTGTAGCCCATTTGCGCTACAATATAAAAAGAAGACATTATGGCATTGACGGCTACGGTACGCGCACGTGTGGATGCGGAATTGAAACAGAATGTAGAACAAATCCTGTCGCAAATCGGCTTGAGTACTTCACAGGCCATCAATCTCTTTTTGAAACGGGTGGAACGTGAACGGGGGATTCCATTTGAATTGAAGATCCCCAATGACGAGACGATGCAAGCAATCGAGGAGGCAGAAGCCGGTATCAATATGGAAGAGATTACACTTGAGGAGATGGTAGCGGAGCGCAAGAGGGACTACGGTGCGCACGCTTAAACGCCACAAAACTTTTTTGAAAGAGTTACGGAAAGCAGAACTTTCAGATAAGCATTACTCAAAATATATTCTCTATTTGTCGAAACTGAGAATTGTTTAGACAGGAAGTATTTTATGACCTACGAAGCGTATCAACAGAAGATACAGACCCTCAAACAATGGGCGCACGCCTACTACGTCGAAGACAACCCCGTCGCCACCGATGAGGAGTACGACACACTCTACCACAAGGTGCTCGAATATGAGCGATCCCATCCCGATGAGGTGGCGCCCGATTCGCCTACGCAGCGTGTGGGGGGTGTGGTACGCGAGGAGTTTACCAAGGCTCGGCATATCAAGCGGATGTGGAGCATGGAGGATGTCTTCGGTCCGGAGGAGATTCGGGAATGGCTGGAGCGGGTCGAGAAGCATGTGGGGGCGTGCGACTACTACTGTGAGCCCAAATTCGACGGGGCGAGTCTGAATCTCCTCTACGAGGGGGGCAGGCTGGTGCGGGCGATCACCCGGGGGGACGGTGTGACCGGAGAAGAGGTGACCGACAATGTCCGGACGATCCACTCGGTGCCGCTTACCATCGCGTATGAGGGGCTGATCGAGATCCGGGGGGAGGTGGTGATCCGCAAGGACGACTTCGAGATCATCAACCGGGAGCGCCTCAAGGCGGGGGAAATCCCGTTTGCCAACCCGCGCAATGCCGCAGCAGGCAGTCTGCGACAGCTCGACTCTTCGGTCACGGCAAAGCGGCGGCTGGTTTTCTATCCGTGGGGGGTGGGGGAGAACACTTTGGCGCATACAAGACTTTCGGAGAAGATGGCGTTTGTCTATGATTTGGGATTTTTGCGGCCGCCTTATGAGCAGCCGTGCCGGACGATTGAGGAGATCGAGGCGTTCTACCGATTCCTCATCTCCAAACGGGACGACATCTCGATGATGATGGACGGGATGGTCATCAAAGTCGATGAGATCGCCAAAGAGGAGGCGCTGGGCTATACGGTGAAGTTCCCCAAGTGGATGTGTGCCTACAAATTCCCTGCGGTAGAGAAGGTGACTGTATTGCGTGATGTAACCCTGCAGGTGGGAAGAACGGGGGTGATTACACCCGTTGCGGAGATAGAGCCTGTCAATATCGAAGGGGCGGTCGTGAGCCGTGCGACCCTGCATAACTTCGATGAGATAGAGCGCATGGATATCCGGATCGGAGATCGTGTCATCGTGATCCGAAGCGGCGATGTGATCCCCAAGATCACCAAAGTCTTGACCGATAGAAGAAGTGGCGATGAGAAGCCTGTTCCCCGCCCGACGGTATGCCCCACCTGCGGATTGGAGCTCCTCGACGAGGGGGCGCTGATCAAGTGTCAGAACCTCGACTGTCCCGATCGGGTGGTGGGGTCGATCATCCATTTTGCCCGCAAGGGGTGTATGAATATCGATGGGCTGGGGAGCAAAATTGTCGAGCTGCTTGTGCGGGAGGAGATCATCCGCAATGTCCTCGACCTCTACCATATCACCCCCGCCGACCTCGAGGGTCTCGAGGGGTTCAAAACCCGCCGTATCACCAAACTCATCGATGCCATCCACGCTACACGGGGCGCACCGCTGCATCGCCTCATCAACGCGCTGGGGATCGAACATATCGGTGAAGTGGCGAGCAGGGCGCTGGCGGAGACCTTTGGATTGGGGATCGTCGACGCGACCTACGACGCACTCGTGGCGATCGACGGGATCGGGGAAGAGATGGCCAACTCGGTGCTGGAGTTCATGCGGGTCAATCGTCCGTTTGTACTGAAACTGTTTGAAGAGATCCAGCCGACGGTGCAGAAGCGGACTGAAGCCGGAGAAAACCCCTTCAAAGGCAAAACAGTCGTCCTCACCGGCACCATGAGTGAAAGCCGCGGTACCATCAAAGCGTTGCTAGAGGATTTGGGTGCCAAAGTGAGCGGATCGGTGAGCAAAAAGACCGACTTTGTCATCTACGGCGAGGATGCGGGAAGCAAACTGACCAGGGCGGAGAGTCTGGGGGTGGCGACGCTTACGGAGGATGAGATGCGAAAGATGATACCCTAAGTCCATCGTGCTACAATACATCCAATCAAACCAAGGAGTCTCCTCATGAATAGAAAAAAACTTATCTTCACCTCTCTGCTGGTGGCCGTCAGTCTTTATCTGCTTTTAACAGCCTTTACCAAAGATATCACAGTCAATCAGTATAAAGACCGTGCAACAGTTCTGGAGCAGCACGCGATCGAAAACGGTTGGGTGCCCGGGAATCTTCCAGCTTCGGCATATGATATCAAAGAAGTACATGGCAAGGATTCCAGAGGGATTTTTGGAAAATTTCGCTATAAAGAGCCCGATGAGGCCAAATGGATTGCGCAGCTGAAACCTTACAAAGAAAGCAACCAAACACTGATGTGGGGAGCGTTTCTTTTCCGGGTAGATACGGAGAAAAATATTGTGAAATATCGAAACAATCCTCAAGCTGTAAGGTAAAGGGGATGCATGAGAAAAGCGATACTTTTAATGTCAGTATTGGCGGTATTTTTGTCAGCAGGGGTACGTGAGCGTTTTATTGCCGCCGCACGTGATCAAGTGGGCAGGACACTGGTATATGATCCGGCCTACAAACGGCTCAAATACCCCGGCGGGGATATCCCCATCACACGCGGGGTCTGCACCGACGTGGTGGTACGGGCGCTGCGGGGGGTGGGGATCGACATGCAGCAGCGGATCTACGCCCACAAAAAACGCTACCCCCGCCTCTACCACGGTCTCTACTACACCGACCGACTCGACCCCAACATCGATCATCGGCGGGTCAAGAACCTCCAGGCTTACTTTGCCGCTCGGGGGTACCGAGTACGGGATGCGTTTCGTCCGGGGGATATCGTGGTCTGGAAGTTGCCCGGCTCCAACCTCGATCATATCGGCATCTGCTCGGACAGACGCAATGCCAGGGGCGAACCGCTGATCCTCCACAATGTCGGTGCCGGCGCGAAGGAGGAGGATGTGCTGCGGGCGTATCGGATCGTGGATCATTTTCGGCTGTTTCACTGAAAATTAGAAGGTAGAAATTAGAAATTAGAAGTGGGGGTCTGGTGATTTGTGATTTGTCTGACCTTATGGGTCAGATGAATCATGAATAACCTGACCCCCTTCGGCATGTATCTGAAGTGAAGATTTTTGCAAAAAATGAAAAATGAAAGATGAAAGATGAACAAGGGAACGCGTCTCGATAAATACCTCGTCGAAACAGGCCACTTCGAGAGCCGCAACCGTGCCACCCTTGCGATCAGATCCGGGCAGGTGATGGTCAACGGCCATCCGGCCAAACCCTCCACTTCTGTCACGAAAACCGATACCGTTATTGTTGAGGAGGCTCGATACTATGTTTCTCGTGCCGCACAGAAGCTTGAGGGGTATTTGGTGCAATACCCGATCGATCTGCACGGGACGTATGCACTCGATGTGGGTGCTTCAACCGGAGGGTTTACCCAGATCCTGCTGGAGCAAGGTGTTGCGGGTGTCGATTGTGTCGATGTGGGGCGCGATCAGCTCCATACGTCGCTGCGTTCAGATGAGCGAGTGCGGGTGTACGAGGAGACCGATATCCGGACTTTTGATCCTGATCGACGCTACGATGTGATCGTCTCGGATGTTTCGTTCATTTCTCTACTTCATGTAATTGAGCCGATCGATGCTCTATCTGCCGATGGGGCACAGATCATCCTGCTGTTTAAACCGCAGTTTGAAGTGGGACGCACCGCCCGGAGGGATCGCCGGGGGGTGGTGACCGATGAAGCGGCGATCGCTGAGGCGATGGAGCGATTTGAGGCGGCGACGGATGCACTGGGGTGGCAAATGGTTCGCAAGGTTCCCAGCACTCTAACGGGGAGAGAAGGGAATATGGAGTGGGTGTATGGGTTTTTGAAGATTTGACAACATATATTTTATTTGCTACAATACATTTATGACGACAAGGAGCCAATAATGACAA
>JALVQH010000211.1 GCA_027031505.1 Campylobacteraceae bacterium
TATGCTGATCCGGGCGCAGGAGATGGCACGGTATGTGGCCGGAGGGCAGCTCGACTGCGGACTGACCGGACTCGACTGGATCCAGGAGCAGCGGGCGGACGTGGTGGAGGTGTGCGAACTCACTTACGCCAAGCAGAGCTTCCGTCCGATCAAATGGGTGCTGGCAGTCAAGGAAAACTCCCCCTACAAGAGTGTCAAAGACCTCGAAGGGAAAACCATCGCCACGGAGGTGGTGAATCTGACCAAAGACTATCTTGCTGCCCATGGGGTCACTGCCAATGTGGAATTCAGCTGGGGAACCACCGAGGTGAAAGTGCCGGAGCTGGCCGATGCGATCGTCGAGATCACAGAGACTGGCTCCTCACTGCGTGCGAACAATCTCAAAATTATCGATACCGTCCTCGAGACCACCACCCGCTTCATTGCCAACAAATCGGCGTACGAAGATCCTGAGAAGCGTGCCAAGATCGAGCGGATCGCGATGATGCTGGGCTCCGTCATCGATGCCGTCCCCCTCTCGGCGCTGATGCTCAACGCCCCCGAAGCGGAACTCGAAGCGATCCTTGAGATCCTGCCGAGTGAAAACCCCACTGTATCACATCTGGCCAAAGGGGACTGGGTAGATATCACTGCCGTACTGGAGAAAAAAGTGCTCCGGGACATCATCCCCAAACTCAAAGCCCACGGCGCCAGAGCGATCGTGGAGCTGCCGGTAAGTAAATTTGTTGAGTAAATGTGTTACGTAATAAGTGCTAAGTGTTAAGTGGAAAGTTTGGGGCTGGGACTTCAGTCCCATTCGATAGGTAAGAATGAGTGTTACATCCCCCCAAGAGGGGATGTAAAGGCTCAGGAAAGAAGCTCTTCGACGGTGACGTAGTCGCCGACACGACCGGTCATCTTCTCGGCATCGGTGTTGACGGGGAGGGTTTTTTTGCCGGGTCGCCAGCCTGCCGGGCACACTTCACCGGTCTCGTGGGCATGCTGGTGGGCGCGGATCTGGCGGATGAACTCTTCGACGCTGCGGCCAACTGGCGGAGCCTGAACTTCCTGTGCAACAATCACACCGTCAGGATTGACAAGGAAGCGGCCGCGCAGAGCGATACCGGCCTCTTCGATCAGGACACCGAATTTTCGAGCTGCTTCAGCCGTCGGATCGGCACCGATGGTGAGCTTGAGATCTTTGAGCAGCGGCTCAGTCTCGACGAAGCGCTTGTGACTGAATTTAGTATCGGTTGAGATAGCGAGGACTTCGCATCCGAGCTCACCGTGAATCACATCAAGCTGCGCATTCATCGCTGCGATCTCGGTGGGGCAGACAAAGGTGAAGTCGGCCGGGTAGAAGCAGATCACCGTCCATTTGTCTTTGTAGTCCTCACTGCTTACTTGCTTATAATGGCCGGTTGCAGCATCAAAAGCATCCATTTTGAATTCGGGCATGGGTTTAAGTACGAGGACACCTGCCTGGGTCTGAGTGGATGTTTCCATTGTTTTTCCTTCATGTAAAATAGTGTTTCTCAAAAAGAGATGGCGAAGTATATCACAAAGGAAAAATATTGTCAAATAATTTTTTTTATGTTTAAAGGAAATCCTGCGCAATCCTAACCAGCATCGCCAAACCAAAAAAGGCGATAATCCCAGCCGAAACGGTGGAGATGATCGTAACGGTTTTTTGCGAAAAAAGGTGCCTGGTTTTATGGATCAGCAGAGGCATGAGAGTGATCCAGAGGAGGATCCCGCCGAACAGGCCGAGGATCGTCCACAGAGGCTGGAGGCGAGCGGTCTGGATGTAAGTGGAGACGCTGAGCCAGAAGACGATGGTGTAGGGGTTGAGGAGGGTGAGTCCGAGCCCTTTGAGGTAGTTGCCGGGGATCGAGGGGGGTTTCTCGAGGGTATGGAGATGGATGGGGGTGTGGCGCTCACGGTAGATCCCCCAGCTCATGTAGAGGAGAAAACCTGAGCCGAGGAGGCCGAGTACCAACAATATTGTCGGGTGATCCAGCAGGCTCAACAATCCAAAGAGCAGCAGCGTCAGATAGGTCGCATCCGCACTCATCGCCCCGGCACCAAACGCCACAGCCGAGGGGTAACTCCGCAGCGCTGCGCTCATGATCAGAACATTGATCGGTCCCAGCGGCACCGCCGCTCCGAGACCGAACAGAAAACCCTGGATGAGGGAGGTGAGCATGGTGTGACCTTTTTTTATCGGTATTGTAGCGAAAAGAATTTGATAAGGGTGTGCAATGGCACACCAATGAATTAGGAATTAGAAGTGAGGAATTAGGAATTTTGGTATGCTTTGCTTTGCAAAGCTTATATCAAAAAGGGGTTGAGACTTCAGTCTCACAAAACGCGACTGAAGTCGCGTCCCCAATAATAAAAGCGTTGAGAAACAACGCAAACCCTAATCCCTAATCCCTAATCCCTCACTCTTCACCGCCTCTTTGGCTTTGAACAACGCCATCTGCACCCGACTGTAGAAATTGGCCGCCCCTTCTCCGGAAGTTTCTATGCTCAAAAAGTTGGCATTGGGGTATCGGGCTGTGACCAGAGACTGAATCCCGTCACTGACCGAAGAGGAGGGCATGCAGCCAAAAGGTTTGACGGAGATGACGAGGTGCGCCAGATTCTCTTCGACCGCTTCGATGAGGTGCGCCACTTCGAGGTGCCCCTCCCCCCCGTCGGAGTCAACCGGGTAGTAGTCGCGTGCGAGCTCGTAGAGTTTCTCCATGTTGGGGAGGGCATAGTCGCGCAGCCCGAGGATCCGGGCGTAGAGGGTAAACACGCTTTTGACCGCCCATTTGCCCCCTTCGATCATGAGACGTTCCCGGGCGGCTTTGAAATCGATCACGGGGCGGTCGGGATCGGGGAGGTCGGCGTGTTTTTCGAGATCGTGTTTGGCTTCCCAGAGGCTCAGTAGAAAGCGGTTGATCAGCGGCTGGGGGATCACCTCGGCTCCTTCGGATTCGAGGAAGCGGTGGAGGTGGTAGTTGCCGTCCCCTTCTGTCATGGCAGCCCAGAACTCTCCCATCACCATCACTTTCGGTTTGACCCGGGTGCGATCGAGGGGAATACGTCCGAAGATGCGTCGGCATTTGAAGAGAGCGGGAATGAGATTTTTCCCCCGGCTCAGCGCGTCGGTGAGAATGATTTTGGCCTCCTCCATCGCCCGATCGACACTGCCGGGTTCCACTTCGTACGGGCGCATCTGGTACCCCATAATATTGATCATGTCTCCGATCGAGACCGCTTGTGCTGCTTTGATGAAAAAGCGGGGAGAAAACGGAGCGACCCGGAGACTTTCGTCCATTTGAAAAATCCCTTTTTGCTGCTCGAATGTCTCGATCCTCAGTCCCCCGAAGCCGGCAGTTTCCAGAGCTTTGCGGTACTCGGTCACATACATGCCGAAGCGGCATGGCCCGCAGCCGCTCGCGGTGGCGAAGACGTATCTGCGGACGATCTCCTCCTTGCTCATTCCCGCTTCGTGGAGCTCGAGGAGGTACTTGATGAGGTTGCCGGAGGTGAAGTAGGTGGGGTTGCACTGGCCGCGATTGCCGTAGGCTTTGCCGAGGCGAAACGCTTCGTTATCCGGGGTGGGAAGGGCAATATAGTTGCCCCCCATCGTCTGCACCGCCGCCCAGAGGAGATGATCCTGCAGGGGGGTCAATCCGCCGAAAAGGACAATGCTCTCTTCAGGAGATGCATAGTCGATGTCCCGGCGGCGGTCGTGCCAGTGGGTCGCCTCCTGATGGAGATAGTCGAGAGTGCCGTCGGTGGCGGTGGTGATGTGGGTGTTGCAGGCTTGGCTCATAGTGCACCCCCTTTGGAGGGTTGAGCGGGTAGCGGGTAGCGGGTAGCGGGTAGATTTTTGGTGAAAAATGAAAAATGAAAAATGAAAAATGTTTGCTGATCTAATCTTGTTTTATGTCTGGGGTACATGTTTCAACCTTTGGGCGTAGTGTTCGAGGGCGTAAGCGAAGGTTTTGACCCGGATGGTGATCGAGCCGCCGGGTTTGTTGGCATCGATATCGTGAAGGGTCAAATGGGGCGTACGGCTGGCGCCGAGTATCCGATCGATGATGCCGTAGGTTGGCGCGTCGTGGCCGCATTTGAAACTGCTCAGATCGATAACGGCAAGGTTAGGGTGACGGGCAGCAAATTTGGCCGCCCAGACTTTCTGGGCGGAGTTGGCCGAATAATTTTCCGGCCACACATCCCGGATATCAAATGGATCTTCGATCCGTCCATTTCGGACATCGTCTCCAAAGAGACGATCGAGAATTTCGGAGTCTTTTGGGAGTGCATTCATGGAGAGTGTTTTGAATCCGAGAGCCTGAAACTGGTCGAGAACCTCGTGGTTGATCCCCGGATCGCTGTGGTAGGGGCGGCCGATGAGCAGCAAGAGCACTTCCCCGCTCCGCTCCGCTGCGTTGAGGAGCGCCCGTCCGCGGTCCATGAGGTGCTGCCGGGTCGCTTCGAGTGCGAGAAGTCCCTGCTGCACCGCCCAGCGGTTTTCGTCCTCGGTGACGGCGAGGCGTTCCCCCCAG
>JALVQH010000212.1 GCA_027031505.1 Campylobacteraceae bacterium
AAATCGGCATAATAGGCATCGATCGGGAAATCGAGCATCCCAAGGAGTGCGGTAATGTCGGAGTGGGGGTCGTGGGCGACCCATTTTGTCGTAGCCAGGGCAACGTTGTTTAGTGAGGAATGAGGAGTGAGGAATGAGGAGTAGTGGTTGGTGAATTGAGAGTTGAGAGTTGAGAGTTGAGAGTTGAGAGTGTTGGCTACGAGGAGGACGGCGGCCATCTGGGTGCCTCCGGCGAGGAGGATCGGGAAGCGGCCGCCCACCCCGAGGATCAATCCGGCGTTGAAGATGAGCATGTTGTCGCTCACCTCCGAGAGGATCTCAAACGGATCACTCAGCCCCTTGACTCGTGCCAGCGCCGCATCGATCGTCCGCCCCCGGATCGAGTCGGGAACATGGCGGAAGCTGGAGGAGAACAGATCGCGCGCAGGATACCCCAGTGCCAATGCCGTGGCAGTCGCCGTGGTGGTGCCGGAGGGAACCGACTCTCCGAGGATCACATAGGGATCCCGGGGGGTGTAGTTGCGACCAAATGCCACCCCTGTCTCAAACACCGCACGGGCATCGATCCCGGCTCCGGTAGCGATCGAACCGCTGGGGGGGATGCCAAAAGCATGCATGCGCCCCTTGAACTGCGGCGGCACCTCCAGCCCCAGATCAAGCGCTTCGATCCGGCCAAAAGGGTGGAGCATCTCGATCGATCGGGTGATGAGCGCCGGGGTGGGAATACCGGAGTGGGTTCTGGGGAGTTTTTTGAGACTTTTGAGTTTGCCCCGGGAGAGGAACTCCGCATCGAGAGTGGGGGTCAGGTGCATCAGCCCCGGCAGCCCCGCCTGGGTGATCCCCTCGATCTGAGCCGTGGCTGTGTTGGCAAGAGCAAGCATAAACGTCGCCCGCTTCCCCGTCAATGGCGCAAGAAATGCATGACTCCCCCGAATGATGCCAACCCTCTCCACCCCGCCACGCATCGCACCCGGCTCCAGTCGCAGCACCGTCTCCGCCGTGGATTTGCGTGCCTGCCACCCCACCGATTCGAGCTCCGGGCTCTCGAGGAATCTATCGACCTTCCCCACACAGAGGTACCCCACCAGTTGATACGCTTTGCCCAGTCCAATGATCTTGCGAATTTTCCCCGGTCGGACGATACTCACCCATCCGATCCCGATGTTCATCGCCCGCGCCATCAACCACATATTCTCGATCGCCGCCGCGACACTGTACCGACCCGCATCCTCCTGTGAAGTCTGCCCGAGGATCGCACCCCCCTGATGGTGATAAAAGACCGCGATATGCACCGACGTCTCCCGGAGCGCTTCGAGCTTGAGCCCGGCATAGAGAGGGCGATGTTTGAACTTTTTTTTGCTTTTTTTGTGCGTACGGGCAAACTCATCGTACACCTGCTCCTGGATCGCCGGATCACGAATGACAACAAATTTCCATGGCTGAGAGTACCCTACCGATGGGGCGTAGAGTCCTGCTTCGAGGATTGTATCGATCTCCTCATCACTCACCGGTTCATCGGTAAAGTGGTTACCCCGCACATCCCGGCGGGCTTTGAGGATCTCCATGAGTTTCTGGGCATCGGTGGGGGTGAAGCGTTGCATGGTTGTCCTTTTTGTGCTAATGATTCTGCTTCAGTACATGATCCGCTTGGAATCGGAGACTTCAGCCCCGAATAAGGCTCGCCAAAGCCATTCGTATTCAATATGAACTTCACGCTTCCAATTCATCCAGCAGAACAAACCCTTTATACCCATCGAGTACATATTTTTCCCTGGCTTCGAAACTGTCAAAAAGCTTCCGTTGTTTCTCATTCAGTCTGGAATGATATTTAGCTTCTATCAAGATACCGTTTGGGGTGACAAAATCGATCTCAATCCCATCGATATAGAGATAACGGGGGTCACAATCTTTGATTTTCAGAAAAACAAGATTTTCATAAATCGCCCCTTTGTCACGATACCCTGCCGTCATATTTCGCAACCCGACATCAGAGGCATAGATCTTCCTGGCACCTTTGATTCTTTCATTGAGTTTACCGTATTTTTCGATGCTGTACACAAGGTACGTCTCCTCGAAATAGTGATAATACCGCTTGGCAGAGTCGACACTGATATCGAGAATGTTGGCGATTTTGTTGAAGCTCAATTGCTTCCCGCTTCGCTCCATGAGCAGCTTGTAATAGTCTTTGACGATCTGATTGTTGCGGATGTGATGGTGGGCGATGATGTCTTTGGCGATGATGTTGTCGATGAGGTTTTGCAGATAGGTCACATCCGCGGTCAACACATACTCCGGCATACCGCCATCTTGCATATAATCCTCGAAATAGCGTTCCCACAGATGGGCATCCGCTTTTTTGAGATGGACATTTTTAAACAGAAGATATTCCTGGAAATCAAGCGGCATCACCTCAAGATGACGTTGTCTCCCGGTCAAATAGGCATTTTTGTCTCTCAGGAGTGAAGCCGAGGAACTTGAAGCGTAGATTTTGACATTGTCGAAGTCATAGAAATTTTTGAGCTCTTTCTGGTACGACGCTTTGCTGGTCACCTCATCCAAAAACAGGTACACTTTTTGAGCCGAAGAGAGTTTGTGTATCTTCCGATATCGTTCGAGTATCTCACCGATACTATACCCATCCAGCACATAGAGATCCAGACTGATATAGAATATATGTTTGGGGTTTACATGGTATTCCTCTATCAATGTGGCGATGAAGTTTTTCAAGATGGTTGTCTTGCCCACCCGTCGAAGACCGGTCAAAAAAACGATATCTTTATTGTCCAGCCAGTGTATTAGAATTTTCAGATATTTATCACGCCGGTATCCCTCGAACGTGTACATCTCTTCCCACCAGGGGTTGGATTTGTACAGTATCGCTTCCATTGCATCCCCTATCGCACAAAATATTACGATATTATATGATAGTATCGTATAATTTCAGATAAATTTTTACGATGTCAACTTACAAAATGATTTTTCATTTTTCGCTATTCATTTTTCATCAAAAAAACGATCTCCGGATACCCCCGAAACATCGTATGCAGATAGGTTCCCACCACTCTCTCCTGTTTCCAGCTCCCCGGCTCCCCGGCTCCCCCCGGACGCTTACGCAGCACATTGTACCCCCGCTTCAGCGTCTGCGGTGTCGGGCAGGTGTAATGGAAGGCGTGCCCCCGCACCCCCGCTTCGTCGGTATAGTACCCCAAACGGCAAAACCGCTCCTGCAAGGTAAAAGCGATGGGCAGCACCCTGCTCATCGGCCGATCGTCCACCCGCTCACCCAGATAGAGCAGCCCGGCACACTCAGCGTACACCGGGTGCGAGGCGGCATGGGCGATCAGACTCTTTCGGAAACGTTCTGACCCTACGATCCGCCCATACGCTTCCTCGGTCTCGACATATCCACCGGGGAGATAGAGCGCGTCACACTCAGGGGGGATCGGCTCATCGGCCGTCGCATCGATCGTCACTACCCGATCGAATACCTCATCCAAAAAACGGAGATTGTCATGATAAAGAAACGAGAAATTGCGATCGTGCACCACTCCAAGGGTCTGCGCGATCCGGGGAACTGGAGGAAAGGGATAGTCTCCCTCGAAGGTGGGACGCGGCGTCTCCAGCGACTTCAGCATTTCAAGGTCTATATGTTCAAGCACCTCCTGAGCGATCGTCTCGATCTGCCCAAGATCCTTTAGATCGAGCCCCAGATGGGTGCTTTTCAGTGTGGGCAAATCCTTCCGAATCCACCCCGCGACACGGATATCGGGGTGATCCCGTTCGATCTGCCGCCGAATCAGCGCATAGTGTGAAGCCGAAGCGAGGCGGTTGAGTACCACAGCACGGATCGTACTCCCCTCCCGATACTCCCGCAGCCCCTTGAGCACCGCCGAGAGGGTGATGTAGCTCCCGCTCCCATCGAGCACCATCACCGTCGGCACCTCCAGCAGGCGGCTCACCGAATAGGCGCTGCACCCCCGATCCTCTCCGTCATAATACCCCATCACCCCCTCGAGGATCGCCACATCCCGATCGGCATACTGCGCATACATCCACCGCACCTGCTCCGGGGTCAGAATCCAACTGTCGAGATTGACCGACGGCACCCCGCAGACCCGCTCATGAAACTGCGGATCGATAAAATCGGGGCCGATTTTGAACGGACGCACCGAGTCGCGGAAATGCCACAACAGTGCGGTGGCAAGGAGCGTTTTGCCCTGGTTGGAAGCGGGGGCGGAGAGGGTGAGGGCTAACATAGCGATCTCCCTGTTGGGAGATCAAATGGAGAGTTGAGAGTTGAGAGTTGAGAGTTAGAGGATTTTTTCTCGTTCCCATGCTCCAGCGTGGGAATGCATATTGGACTATCTTGAGCAGCTTTGAGTGAATAGTGAATAGTGAATAGTGAATAGTTTTGGTGTACGTTGCATTGCAACGCTTTTGTTATTGGGGACGCGACTTCAGTCGCGTTGAGTGGGACTGAAGTCCCTGCCCCTTTTATGCGATGGCTACCG
>JALVQH010000213.1 GCA_027031505.1 Campylobacteraceae bacterium
AGGCATACCCGAACATCAATCCCTGATCCCCGGCTCCGATCTCTCCGCTGCTCTGATCGACCCCTTGATTGATATCCGGACTCTGCTCTCCGACGCCGTTAAGGACACCGGCGCTGCGGTAGTCAAAGCCGAAACTGGCATCGGTGTACCCTATCTCCCGCACCACCTCCCGTGCGATCTCCTGCATAGGAGCATAGGTACGGGTTTTGAGTTCACCGGCAATGACGCAAAAACCGTTGCTCAGCAGGGTTTCACATGCCACCCGTGCCCCAGTATCCCGCTCAATAATATAATCCAGAATCGCATCGCTGATCTGATCGGCCATTTTGTCCGGATGCCCTTCGGTCACCGATTCACTGGTAAAAATATACTCTTTTGCCATATGTTTTCATCCTTTGGTTGTGTTAATACATGTGATTTTCAATGGTTTTGGCCAGCTGTTCGGGGAGGAGGCCGAGCGACTCTTCTACTAAATACGTATTGCCGTGGCGGATAAAAGCATCGGGATATTCAAAGGTAGTTACCTGAACATCCCGGATGCCCATTCCCGCCAACACTTCCATCAAAGCCGACCCGACACCCCCTGCAGCTGCACTGTCGCTGAAGACATACCAGCGGCGATGGGTCATCGCCAGTTCTCCCAGCAGGGCTTCATCCAGCGGCTTGACAAAACGCAGATCCACTATCGTGGGATCCCCCTGCATCAACTCAGCTGTCCGCACGGCACGGCCCACTCCGTTACCGTAACCGATCAGAGCAATGTCCCGGCCGGCATGGAGAATCTCCCCTTTGCCCAATACATAATCGGGAACTTCTTCGTCTGCAGCCAAAAAAGCCCCCCTGGGGTAGCGGAAGGCAAACGGGCGATCGTACTCAGCCGCGAAGCGCATGATCTTCTGCAGGGATGTCCGGTTCCAGGGAGCTGCAAGGGTCATGTTGGGGATAGCCCGAAGATAGGAGATGTCAAACGCCCCCTGATGGGTCTCCCCGTCCTCCCCGACAATCCCTGCCCGGTCGATTGCAAAACTCACTCCCACATCCATCAGTGCTATGTCATGGATCACCTGATCATACCCACGCTGCAGAAAAGTGGAGTAAATAGCACAGAAGGGCTTGAATCCCTCCCTGGCCAGCGGCCCCATCGAGGTAACCGCATGCTGTTCGGCAATCGCTACATCCCAGAAGCGATCCGGGAAAGCTTCCATAGCGGCATTCAGACCCGTTCCGCTCGGCATCGCTGCGGTCACGCCGACAATCCCGGGATCCTCTTTGGCCAACGCAACCAACGTTTCAGAAAAGATCTTCGTTGCAGGAATTGTACCGCCTTTTTTGAGTGATTGTCCGTTGGAAACATCAAAGGCACCTACTCCATGCCATTTTTCTTTGGATAGTTCCGATCCTTCGGCGATCTCATAGCCTTTTCCTTTGGTTGTCTGGGCATGCACGATCACCGGACGTCCCATCCCTCTGGCCAGTTTCAGTGTCTCTTTGATCTGGCCGATGTCGTGACCGTCGATCGGACCGATATATTTGATCCCAAGCTCTTCAAACAGCAAGCCGGGAGTCATAATACGCAGTGATTCGTCGATGCGCTTGAGGACGTAGGCCGTCCCGTCAGCCGAGATCGATTTGAGACCGTCTTTGACCACTTTTTTGACTTTGCTGTAAACAGGACCGGACATGGTACGTGAGAGATAGCGGCTGACAGCACCGATGGGGGTGGAGATGCTCATTTCGTTGTCATTGAGGATGATCACCACGGGATATTGGCGCTCCCCCAGCTCATTGAGTGCCTCATAGACCATCCCGGCCGACATGCTCCCATCCCCGATAAAAGCAACCGGAGTCCGATCGGTTTCCCCTTTAAGCGCAAATGCTTTGGCCGCTCCGACCGCCAGTGAGATGGAGGTAGAACTGTGCCCGGCTTTGTAATAGTCGTGCGGCGATTCGTCCGGATCGGTGTAGCCGCACATGCCGCCAAACTGCCGCAGCGTTTCAAAATCGTCCCATCGGTCTGTGATAAGCTTGTGGGCATAGGCTTGGTGGGACACATCGAAGATAAAGGGATCTTTCCGGGGATCAAACACCGCATGCATTGCAACGATCAGATCGGTTGCTCCGAGGGTCGAACTCAGATGGCCTCCGTTTTTGCTGACAACCTCAAGGATACGCTGACGGATTTTGTCGGCCAATACATTGAGCTCTTCGAGTGTGTATTCGTGAAGGTTCATTCTGCTACTCGCTTGATGGCCTGCTCTACGATCGATTCGAGAGCATGCCGAAGATGCTTGCCTGTTATACCGCTGCCCGTCTTCCTGGCAACGGCTTTGAGCGTACGTTTGTCGGTCTCCTTGAGAAGACGTTTTAATGTGTTAATCATAATCACTTTTTCTTTGAAGCGGCTAAAGTCATCCAGCTGAATAGGATGGATATTTTGTGAGGGTATATCTGAAACAATACGGGCTTCTCTCATCACATGGACTCCAGAAGGGCAGCAAAAAGGCGATCGTTTTGTTCGGGTGTTCCGACGGTAATCCGGATCGCATTGAGACCGTAGGAGGAGAGATTGCGTACGATGATCCCCTGACGCAGCAAGGCATCAGCGATCCGGGTGGCTGCACCCGGCGTATCGAACACGTACGTAATGAAATTGGTATAACTCTCAATGGTACCGATACCCTGTTCCTCAGCAAAAGCTACATAACGTTCCAATTGTTCCCGGTGCAGGGCAAGGGTCTTGTCCACAAACACCGAATCCTTACTGGCGGCAATCGCAGCGGCCAACGAAAGGGTCGAGATGTTAAACGGCGGACGCATTTTGGAAAGCGCTTGAATGATCGCCGACTGCGCAATGCCGTAACCGACCCGCATGCCGCCCAGACCGTATGCTTTTGAGAATGTACCCAGATACACAGCATTGGGGTATCGCAGTATGTCAGTGGGTTCAATGCGGTAGCGTTCGTCTTTGTCAGCGGCATACTCCATGTACGCTCCGTCAATGACCACCAACGTCTCAGGATCGGCCGCTTCGATGATCTGGAGCACCTCATCGTGCCCAATCGCATCGCCGGTTGGGTTGTTCGGGGTACAGAGGTAGACGACATCCGGTGCATGCTCGGCCATCAGAGGGAGAAACTCGTCAACCCGATGTTCATAACTGGGAGTGCGGACAATCGTTGCCCCCACCTGCCTGGCATAGATCTCATACATCGCAAAGGTCACTTGGGTCATGAGCACGGTGCTTTCAGCATTCAGTTTTGCCCGGCTGATAAACTCCAGTATCTGATCGCTCCCGGCACCGATGATGATCGTCTCTTCAGGGACGGCAAAACGCTGGGAGAGAAGTGCCTTGAGCTCAAACATGCTGTCATCCGGGTAGAGATGTGCTTTGTCAGCATGTTCCCGAATCGCCTGCGCAACAATCGGATTGGTTCCGAGGGGATTTTCATTGGAAGCCAGTTTCACTACCTCTTCCGGAGCAATCCCAAACTCCCGCACCACCAGCTCGATCGGTTTGCCGGCCTCGTAGGTTTTGATGGCATCTAATGTTGCATTGAACGTCACATCTACTCCTCATTGTGTCGGGGTGAGGACACCCCGACCTGCACATCTTTGGTACACAATTGCACACCCTGTATTCAGTAAAAGTTTTGCAAAGCAAAACATACCAAAATTCTTCACTCCTGACTCCTCATTCCTTGTCCTTATACATCGTCCGCTTCTTTGACATACGATCCGAGAAATTTGATTGCCTCATTGTGCCTGGCAAAAATTGTTTTGATCTTCTCATCCTCCTTGTGACCGTCACATTCGATAAAAAAGATCGAAATCCCTTCTACGATATGGGATTTGATTTTGGTCAGATCGATCCCGGCATCCCGAAAATCAATTAAAAAATCCACAAGGGCTCCCGGACGGTTCGGGAGGCGGACAAGGATAGTGGTTTTGTCGTTGCCGCTTGGGCTGTTTTCAAAATCACTGATCACGAAAAAGCGGGTTCGGTTGTTTCCTTGATCCTCGATATTACTGTAGAAGATCGGCAGAGCATACATCCTGGCCGCCACTTCAGCGCATATGGCTGCCGCTTCAGGATCTCCGGCTGCCAGTTGAGCTGCTTTTGCTGTCGAATCAACAGGGATCTGTTCCACCTCATCGAGTCCGAAGTCTTCGAGAAACTGCCTGCATTGCCCAAAGGCGATATCTTTGGAATAGATACGTTTGACGGAACGAATATTTTCTGCTCTGGTTGCGAACACATGATGAATATTGATCATCACTTCGGCGACGATCTTGAGGTCATAATCGCTCAGACAGGAGATTGTGTCACTGACAATTCCATTGAAACTGTTTTCGATCGGTACCACACCAAACTTGGCTTGTCCTCGATCCACTTCACGGAACACCCCTTTGATACTGCCGATGGATATGTAGCTGCCCAGCGCTCCAAACTTGCTCTCGGCAGCCTGGTGGGTAAAACTGGCTTCAGGTCCGAGAAAAGCAATCTGTTCGGGCAATTCAAAATTGCGGGCAACGGCAAACAGCTCCAAAAAAAGCGCTTCAATCGCCCGGTCACTTAACAGTCCTCCGGTTGCACGGTTGCGCTCTTTGAGGCGACGGAGAATCTCCTGTTCCCGCTCGGGGCGATAGATAGGGGCACCGGTGGTATTTTTCAGCTCACCGACCTGCTGGACATACCGCATACGCTGATTGAACAAATCCAGCAACTGGTTGTCAACAGCATCAATGGATCGGCGCAATGTCTTCAGTTCCATCGGCTACCCCTTTTCGTCAAGCAAATAGGCCTTTTCGAGGCGGATTTGGTCGTCGAAATTTTCGCGATCACGAATAAGACGCGCATGACCGCCTTCGAGTGCAACCTCGGCCGCACGACCCCGCGTATTGTAATTGCTGGCCATGGTAAACCCATAGGCTCCGGCATTTTGTACCACCAACAAGTCATTGGGGCGAGTCGGAGGAAGCAGGCGGTCTTTGGCCAGCCAGTCACCACTTTCACATACTGGTCCGACGACATCGGCCGGAGTGGCTTTTCCTGCCGAATCCCCGAGGTACAGGAGACCGTGATAGGCCTGATACAGTGTCGGACGCATCAGATCGTTCATCGCTGCATCGACGATCACAAACCGTTTGTCTCCATTGCGTTTTTCATACAAAACCCGTGTCAGCAGTATCCCCGCATTGGCTGTCAAAAAGCGCCCGGGTTCCATCATGATGGTCATATCCATTCCGCGAACGGCTTCGAGAATCATTTCGGCATACGCTTCTACGTCAATGGGTGATTCATTTTGATACACAACTCCCAGACCGCCTCCAACATCAAAGAATCGTATCTCCACATCTATGGCATGCAGTGAGCGAACCAGATCAGCGACGATATGTGTCGCTTCGCGTATCGGCGCCAGATCGGTCAGCTGGGAGCCGATATGGTAATGGATACCCACCGGATCAAGGTATTCAGAGTTCTTTGCATGGATATACATCCGCTTGGCCGTATCGATTTCAACGCCGAATTTGTTTTCATGCAGTCCGGTTGAAATGTAGGGATGAGTTTGTGCATCAACATTGGGATTGACCCGAATGGAGATGCGCGCCTGCATACCGAGACGCTGCGCTATGGCCTCGACCCGCCCCATCTCCGCTTCACTCTCAAGATTGATCAGAAGAATCCCTTCCTGCAAAGCACGTTCAATTTCATCATCCCGTTTTCCCACCCCTGAAAAAACGATTTTGTATCGATCGACACCGGCAGTAAGCGCCCGCCGAATCTCCCCGATGCTGACACAGTCGGCTCCCGCTCCCTCACGGGCAAGATGAGCAATTATAGAGAGGTTGGAATTGGCTTTTACCGCATACGATATAAGCGATTTATGACCGGCAAAGGCCTCTTTGAGCTCTCGGTATTTTTGTGAAACAGCATCCAGATCATATACATATAAGGGGGTGCCGTATCGCCGGGCAAGGGTAGAATAGTCAACCTGCATCGTATGTTCCGTCAAATAAAGTGGTTGATTTTATCGAAATTTTAATTAGAAGGGGGAAGAGACACAACGGACTTGCGGGAAAAATGGGTCTGGACTTCCGCAAACGGTCGTTCGCTGAGTGCAAGAGCCGTGTTGGAAGCGTGGGAGATGATTGTGTCGAGATGTTCCGATTCCTGCGACGAAAAATTGTGCAACACATAATCAGCAACCTGGGTTTTGTGCTCCGGTCTCCCCACGCCGATACGGAGGCGTTTGTATTCTCTGCCGATTGCCTCGTCGATGGATCGCAGACCGTTGTGTCCGCCATGTCCCCCTCCTCGCTTCAAACGGATCGTCCCGAAAGGGAGGTCAATATCATCGTGAATAACCACAATATCATTTGTATCGATTTTGAAAAAGCTTTTGACAGCCTGCACGCTTCTGCCCGAAAGGTTCATATAGGTAGCGGGTTTGAGAAACAAGAGATTACTGTGACGATAAAGTTCGCCGTAAAATGATGATTTGGAGATATTTTGGGCTCCGAGATCAGAGACAAGACGGTCGATGACCCGCCAGCCGATATTGTGGCGGTGCATTGCATACGCCGATCCGGGGTTGCCCAAGCCGACGCAGAGAGTCATCTACCGGGCTTTGATCACACCGCAGACCGAAACGTGGGGACGATCCATCATGCGGCACCCCTCAGGGACATCAATGTCTCGAACGAGGATCGACTCGTCCCGATCGAGCTCGCTGACATCGAGGGTAAAGTTGTGGGGGATATTTTCGATTGCGCCACGTACTTTGAGGCGACGCTTGGTGATGACAAGTACCCCCTTGTTTTTAAGCCCTCTGGGGATACCGACAGTACGTACCGGAACCAGATAATCGGTCACGTGACCCGGAACAGCTATACGCAAATCCACATGGGTAATATCCCCGTTAACCGGATGCAGCTGGTATTCCTGAATCACGACATTGAACTCTTTGTCCCCGACTTTGACGGGAAAGGCCAGCGTCTCCTTGGCGCGTACGGCTCTGATAAACTCACCCTGTCTGAAGGCTGCGTGGATATTCTCCACCCCTTTGGCATAAATGTTGGCAATCAGATAACCATCTCGTTTGAGCTGTTTGGCATTGCTCTTACCGATACTCTCTCTTATGATGCCTTCTAACATAAATTTGTCCTTTGTTGAAAATGGGGCGGGATTATAGCATGTTTGTTCTAAAAGTCCACCATTCAATCCTCATCCGGCTTAATCTCAAAAGCATCCAGCTGTGTAGCATCATCTACCATGGATGTCCCTTTTCCTCCACGTCCAATCCCCTGAAGTTTGAGCTTGAGATCGGAAGGACTTGTGGCATATTCGAGAGCCACCTCTTGCGAAATAACCCCCTCATCAATCAGATCAAGCAGATGCTGGTCAAAAGTTTGTGATCCGTAAACATCTTTTCCCTCCTCGATGGCATCCGGGATTTCATGATCGCGGCCATCGGCAATCATTTCGGCTATGCGTGAGGTTCGCACCAATATCTCGACAATCGCAGTACGCTCCCCTGTTACCGTTGGCGCCAGACGCTGGGAAATCACTCCGGCAAGGACAGAAGCGAGAGAACCTCTGACCCGGTTTTGCTCCTCTTTGGCAAACATTCCGATCACCCGGTTGATGGTCTCTTTGGCATCAAGAGTATGGAGGGTGGAGAAGACAAGGTGACCTGTGTTGGCAGCATGAAGTGCCAGATCAATTGTCTCAAGATCACGAATTTCCCCCACAAGGATAATGTCGGGGTCTTCCCGGAGAGCAACCCGCAAAGCGTCTCCGAAATTGTTGGTATCCTGACCGACGGAGCGTTGGTTGATTAGTGCCTTCTTGTCCCGATGGACGAATTCAATCGGATCTTCAAGGGTAATAATATGCTTGGGGCTGTGTTCGTTGATTTTGTCAATCAGAGCCGCCAGGGTAGTCGACTTTCCACTTCCCGTTACCCCGGTGACCAACACAAGCCCCCGCGGTATTTCCGCAAATGTTCCGACTGCTTTGGGAAGCTTCAGCATCTCGAGTGTGGGGATTTTGACGGGGATGATCCGAAACACGGCGCTCAGCCCATCCATTTGATAGAAAAAATTAACCCGAAAACGGCTGTCGCTGTCAAGAACATATGTAAAATCGAGTGCGCGATCACGCAACAGGCGTTCGTATTGCATTTCGGAGACAATCTCCCGGGCAAGCTGATCCATTTGTTCGGCACTCAAATGGTCATCGCCCATTTTTTTCAAATCCCCATATACACGGACACGGACATAAGAACCGGATTTGAGATGCAAATCGCTTCCATTGTTGGCGACAAGACTTTTAAGATAGAGTTTCAGACGTGATTCCATTTAAGATTCCAACCTTTCAAGCATTTGTGCAAACGCTTCTTCAAAAGCAGTGATCCCCTCCTCAAGCAATTGGGCATACACTGCATCCATATCTATGCCGGCAGATGCCAGCCGGGAAAAATACGCATCAACGGCCTCCGGAGACGGCAGCCTGGTCTCATTCGGAAGCGTATGTGCTACAGCGGCTTCAATCGTCGCCAATGGAGCCGTATTGATTGCATGGGGGGCACACAGATTCTGGACGTAATAGTCGGCCGGGAGATCCTCCCCCTTGACTCCGGTACTGGCAAACAGCGTTTGGATACTCGGGGTATGATTGGATGCGATCATACGGTAAATCCGAGTTGCATTCATGATGCCTGTCCGGGCGGCCGGGAGCCCCTTCCGGATCAGGAGGGGATCGAGCATTCGGTCAAACCGGCTGACAAACACGGAGACGACCGCCTCTACCCGCTCTCCACCCGTATTGCCGAATTCGTCGATCCCTGTTTTCATGGCTTTGAGGCAGCGCTGAGCCTGATCGGGAGAGAAGACAAGTGTTGCGTTTACGCTGATACCGTCACTGAGCAGAGCCTGCATGACCGGATATCCTGCCTCAGTAGCAGGAACCTTGATCATCACGTTGGGTTCCCCGATGGCTTTAAAAAGACGGCGAGCCTCCTGCAGGGTTGCCTCGGTATCCTTTGAAAGGAAAGGATCCACTTCGATGCTGATGAAGCCTTCATGTCCCCGATCGTATGCGGTACGTAATTCCCGTGCGGCCGTACGGATATCCTCAATAGCCAATGCCTCATAAATCGTTTTAGGGGAGGCACCGCGCAATGCATCAATCTGGGAACGGTAAGCCGGAGAAGTCGCAATGGCATTGGCGAAGATTGAAGGGTTACTGGTAGCACCGTTGACCACCCCGTCATTTAAAAGCGCAGGAAAACCTTCCCGCAGAAAATCCCGCTCGATAAAATCGAGCCACAGTGAATATCCGATGCTATGAGCTTCCATGCTCGTACTCCCAGTGGTATTCTGTCCAGGAACCTCTGTCGTCCGGCTTCTCCAGCGCCGAGGAGAGTGCATCAAGAAAACGATCCCTTGGTATCGATACAGCCCCCATGCGTATGAGGTGCTCTGTTTCTACCTGACAGTCAATAAAATCATAACTTTTTGCGGCTAAGACACCCCTTAGAGCCGTGAGGGCAATTTTGGAAGCGTTGGAGCGGCGGGCGAACATGGACTCGCCGAAAAAGGCTTTGCCCAATGCCACCCCATAAAGTCCTCCGGCCAGCTCCCCCTCCATATAGGTTTCGATGCTGTGGGCAAAGCCCCGCCTGTGAAGCTCAATATATGCCTCCTGCATCTGGGGATGGAGCCATGTCCCCTCCTGTCCCGACCGGGGGATCTGGCCGCACGCGCGGATGACGGCGGGAAAATCGTGATCAAACTTCACCTCATACGTATGGTTGCGCAATACCCGTCGAAACGACCGGGAGAGTCGAAGATCCTCAGGATAGAGTACCAGGCGGGGATTTGGTGACCACCAGAGAATGGGTTCGTCGGCATTGAACCAGGGAAAAATACCCCGGGCATACGCGTTAAGCAGTCGTTCCGGACTCAGATCGCCACCGTAGGCAAGCAACCCTCTGTCGGAAGCGGTGCGCGGATCCGGAAAGCGATCCGGTCGATCCTTCGGAGTGAGGAAGATGATGGAGTGCATGCTGTCTCTTACTGCAACGGTGCGATGTCGAATGTCACCGTGCCGTCAGGGCAGTCGACTTTGACGCTGCCGCCTTTTTTGAGCGCACCAAAGAGGATTTCATCTGTGAGGGGTTCTTTGATCTGCTCATCAATTACCCGGGCAATGTGCCGGGCGCCGTATTGGGGGTCGTAACCCGTCCTGGCAAGACACGCACGGGCAGCTTTGCTCACTTTGACGGTGATCTTTTTCGGGGCAAGCATTGCGTTGAGCCGTCCAATTTCAATCCGTACGATCCGGCCGAGTGCCTCAAGACTGAGTGGTCTGAAGGTGATCGTCGCACTCAGACGGTTGCGGAATTCCGGGGAAAAGAATTCTTTGAGTGCCCGTTCGGTTTTTTGGGAGCTGTCTTTGGCGAAACCCATCACGTTGGCCTCTTTGGTGCCGATGTTGGAGGTCAGAATCAGGATGACGTTTTTGAAGTCACTGACGATGCCGTTGTTGTCGGTCAGTTTGGCTCCGTCCATGACCTGCAGGAGGATATTCATGATATCGGGATGGGCCTTTTCAATCTCATCAAGGAGCAGAACGGTATGGGGATGTTTTTTGATCATCTCGGTCAGCAGTCCCCCCTGCTCGAACCCGACATACCCGGGCGGTGCGCCGATCAGACGGCTCACAGCGTGGGGTTCCATGTACTCGCTCATGTCTAATCGTTCAAAATGAACCCCCATTGTTTCAGCCAGCGCCGTTGCAAGGGCAGTTTTGCCTACGCCGGTCGGACCGACAAACAGGAAGCTGCCAATCGGGCTGTTTTCACGGTTGAGTCCGGCATAGGAGCGCTTGATGGAGCGTACCAGCGCACCGATCGCCTCATCCTGGTCGATGATCCGCTTTTTGAGATCGGTTTCGAGAGTGGCAAGCATGGAGGTGTCATCCGCATCAACTGTGCTGTCGGGGAGTTTAAGCATCTGTGCCACACTTCGGGCAATATCCATGGATGTTACTTCCATATGTTTTTTGCCGTGCAGCATGAAGTGCGCTCCCACCTCATCAATGATGTCCATCGCCTTGTCAGGAAGAAACCGGTCGTGGATGTAGCGGACGCTCAAATCAATCGCCGTTCGCAAGGCTTTGTCGCTGAAGGCAATTTCGTGGTAGGCTTCGTATTTGTGCTGCACCCCCTTGAGGATGGTAAACGTATCCTCAACGGAGGGTTCAGGAATATCGATTTTGGCAAAGCGTCGGGAGAGAGCTTTGTCTTTATCGAAAAAATTGCGGTATTCTGCATATGTCGTGGCTCCAATGCAGCGGATATCTCCCCGTGCGAGAGCAGGTTTGAGGATATTGCTTGCGTCCATGCTTCCGCCTCCGGTACTTCCGGCACCCACCAGTGTGTGAATTTCATCGATAAATATGATGGCATCAGGTAGCGCCTTGAGCTCATCGATCACCCCCTTGAGCCGTTTTTCAAAGTCACCGCGGAATTTGGTTCCGGCGACCAGCGCCCCCATTTCCAATGCAAAGATACGGGCATTTTTGAGAACATCGGGGACGGTATTCTCTGCGATCCCGAGTGCCAGCCCTTCGGCGATAGCGGTTTTCCCCACACCCGGTTCTCCAACGAGCAGGGGATTGTTTTTTTTCCGGCGCATCAAGGTCTGCATCACTCGCTCAATCTCCTCAGTACGGCCAATGACCGGATCGATCTTGCCGGTTCGGGCGAGCTCAACCAGTTCCATTGTGAAATTATCAAGGTTTGGTTGGGAACTTTTTTCTTTTTTGGCAGGGTGTTTTTCCCTTCGGGGGTGGGCGATAGCCTCAAGAATATCAAGCCGTTCGATCCCGGTCTCATGCAGCCAGAAGACCACATGTGATCCTTCCTGTCCGCTCAATGCAGCCAACATATCCCCGATAGTCGCCTCCCGCTGTCCGGCAGCATGAACATGGCTCATCATCTCATTGATGACATGGGAGAGTGCGACGGTTTCAACAGGATCGACACTCTCAGGCAGAGTTGGAACATGGCGATTGAGATGGGCAACCACCTTTGAGGCAAGTGTCGGCACGTCAACACCCAGTTCCGTGAGGATTTCTGCCCCTTCGGTGCTTTGAAGGATTGACCAGAAAACGTGTTCCACCGTCAGATACTCATGGTGCCTGACTTTGGCATACTCAACGGCTTGCGCAAAGACTCCGTTTAGTTCAATACTGATCATGGGAGTTTCTCCTATGTGTCGGTCTCGTATGTGGCCAGCAGCGGGAACCGATTTTGTCTGGCCAGCACTTTGACTTGTTCTACTTTAGTCTGAGCAATTTCACGGGAATAAATACCGCAAACTCCTCGACCTTTTTTGTGCACTTCGAGCATGATTCGTTCGCTCTCCTGCTCACTTTTGTGAAAAATGGTTTTGAGGACATGGATGACAAACTCCATAGTCGTATAGTCATCGTTGTGAAGTACGACCCGGTACATCGGCGGCTCATCCAGTGCAACTGTACTCTCGATCTCTTCTTGAATCCTGGGCAAAAGACTTCCTTGGTTTGGATACAATGCCTCAAATTATACACTAAAAACCAAAATGAAAAAACAATCGGTATAATTACACAATTCAAATCAACAGGGTCAGTGTCATGCAACACCTTATCGATACCAACGATTTTTCCGACGATGATATTGCCGCAATTTTTGCCGATACCCGACGGTTCAAAGTGCAGCGTCCCCCGCGTCTCCTCGAAGGTCGACTCCTGATCACCCTCTTTTTTGAAGCCTCTACCCGCACCCGCAGTTCCTTCGAAGTGGCAGCCCGGCGTCTTGGGGCGGCGGTAGTGCACCTTGATCCTTCCCGCTCCTCGACCAGAAAAGGGGAATCACTGGAAGACACTTTTGCCAATCTCTGTGCCATGAAACCCGACGGTGTCATTGTTCGTCACAGTGCAAATGCCACACCTGGCTTGCTGGCCGGGATGGAGATGACGCCAGTAATCAATGCTGGAGCCGGCAATTATGCCCACCCCACTCAGGCGCTGCTGGATCTGTTTACCCTTGAGGAGTATTTTGCCGATGAGGGGGGTGTTG
>JALVQH010000214.1 GCA_027031505.1 Campylobacteraceae bacterium
CGGTGCATCACCAGATTGTTACATTAATGGTAACAATTTGATGCAGGTCAAGATTTTTTCTTCAGCTTCTCAATACAATTAGTAGTCTGCTTTGTACTGTACATTAGTGTGCAATATTAAAGCTGCATTCAAACTTATCAGGAGGAAAACATGAAACACCGATTCAGCAAGCTTTCGGCACTGCTTCTCGGTACGGCTGTTGCCGCCACGACGGCGTATGGCGCATCCGAACTCGAAAAAGTGATGAAAGAGCGAGGGCTGAGTCAGCAGGATCTGCTGGCTGCGGCCAAAACGTATACACCGAGCGGTGGACGCGATAAATACATCGTGTTCAGCTCCGGCGGGCAGTCGGGTCAAATCATGGCCTACGGTGTACCGTCGATGCGGATACTCAAATACATTGGTGTCTTTACCCCGGAGCCCTGGCAGGGATGGGGTTATGATGACGACACCAAGGCAATCCTCAAGCAGGGGAATATCCGCGGCAAAGAGATCACCTGGGGGGATACCCACCACCCGGCCATCTCGGAGACCAACGGAGAGTATGACGGCAAATGGCTTGCGATCAACGACAAAGCCAACCCCCGTATCGCGATTATTGACCTGAGTGATTTCGTTACCAAGCAGATCGTCGTCAACCCCGTCTTCAAATCCGATCACGGTGGGGCCTTCTTCACCCCCAACTCCGAGTACATCCTCGAAGCATGTCAGTATGGTGCACCGCTGGACAACAACTATCACCCCATCGAAGAGTATGCCGAGACCTACCGTGGGGGGGTCACCGTCTGGAAATTCAACCATGACAAAGGGCGCATTGAACCGGACAAATCCTTCACCATCGAAATGCCTCCGTATATGCAGGATCTCTCCGATTCCGGTAAAGGGGTTTCAGCCGGTTGGGGCTTTACCAACAGTTTCAACTCCGAAATGTACACCGGCGGTATCGAAAAGGGTCTGCCCCCCATGGAAGCGGGTATGAGTCGTAACGACACCGACTTCCTCCAGGTGTATAACTGGAAAAAACTTGCCGAACTGGCCAAAGATGACAAAAACGTCAAGATCATCAACGGCCACCGTGTCGTCCCCATCGATGTTGCGGTCAAAAACGATGCGCTGTTCCTGATTCCTGAGCCCAAGTCTCCTCACGGAGTCGATGTTTCGCCGGATGGAAAATACATCGTCGTTTGCGGGAAGCTCGACACCCATGCTACTGTCTATGACTGGGAGAAGATCAAGAAGCTGATCGATGACAAAAAGTATGCGGGCAAAGACCCCTTCGGCATCCCCATTCTTGACCTCAAAGCCGCATCGCATTGTCAAGCCAACCTTGGCCTTGGCCCCCTCCATAACCAGTATGGCAAAGGGTGGAAAGACGGTGAGATCTACACTTCGCTCTATGTCGACAGTCAGGTAGTACGCTGGAACTACAAGAGCTGTAAAGTCGTCGATCGCCAGAACGTCAACTACAACATCGGCCACCTCTGCGGTATGGAGGGCAAATCGACCGATCCCCAGGGCGACTACATCATTGCCCTGAACAAACTGGCGATTGATCGCTTCAACGAAATCGGCCCTCTGCATCCTCAGAACCACCAGTTGATCGACATCCGTGGCAAAAAAATGCAGTTGCTCTACGATATGCCGGTACCACTGGGAGAGCCTCACCAGGCGGTAGCGATCCGTGCGAGCAAGCTCCATACGCATGTGCGCTACAAGATGGGTACGAGTGCCTTCACCGGGGAGACTCATATCGGTAAGACTCTGGCCGGACAGGAGCGGATCGAGCGTAAGGGCAACCATGTCTATGTTTACGGTACGATGGTGCGCTCACACATCAATCCTGAGCACGTCACCGTCAACAAAGGCGATACCGTCACCTTCTACCTGACCAACCTCGAGCGGGCAGAAGATGAGACCCACGGGTTTACCATTGACCTGTACAATGTCCATACTTCGCTTGAGCCGGGCAAAACGGTAGCCGTAACGTTCAAGGCCGATATGGAAGGGGTCTTCCCGTACTACTGTACCGAGTTCTGTTCGGCACTCCACCTTGAGATGATGGGGTATCTGATGGTCAAAGACCCCAACAAGAAGTACGAGTCGGCTGCCAAGCTCAAAATGGCCAAAATGTCACCTGAGCAGCTCAAAGCTGAGTACGACAAAACCGTTGCGACCAACAAAGCGACCGATGCGGTCATCCAGTCGGTCGTCAAATTCCTCAAAGCCAACCACTTCGAGAAATATCCGACGGTCAAAAACCTCGTCACCGATGCCCTCGATCAGTACGGCAAGATCCCCGAGCAGAAGAAAAAAGCCGACGAAGCTGCCAAAGCAGGTGACCTCAACAAGGCGATTCTGTTCGAGAACATGATCTGGCAGTACATGGTCAAGACCGCCGACGTCGGAATCCGCGCCAAAGATCTCCTCGTCAAGAAGATCGCCACGCCGATGAGCGAAGCGGCCAAGCGGGGACAGGAAGCCTTCAACGAAGGCGGATGCGGCGGATGCCACGTCATTGGAAAAGTCTCGTCCGGTCCGGATCTGACTGGTGTGCTTCAGCGCCATGAAAACGGTGAGAAATGGGTCGCGGAATTCATCAAGGATCCCAAGTCCAAGTACAAAGATCCGTACGTCGAAGCGATGATCAATTCCTTCAACCTCCGCATGCCCGATCAGGGTATGAGCGATGAACAGGTCAAAGACATCATCGAATACCTCAAGTGGGTCGAGAAGAACGCCAACCTCTTCTGATCCCTGACATTCAGACTGCCCGGGGCTTTCCGCCCCCCGGCACCTGCCCCTTTCCGATATATCCATCACCCCTGTTATGCTCTGTGCGTGTGATTGTTGACACGTGTCAATGCATGGTAAGGGTGATTGATGTACAATCAATCCGACTAAACGAAGGAGTCTATCATGAACAGCTCATTGACCAAATCGAGGATTTTTGCCTTGCTGGCTCTGGGATTGCTGCTGTACTTTTTTGTCATCCCGGCTGTCTTTACCCACAATGTGGTGGAGCTGGTGCGCACGGGCAACGAAGACAAACTCTCGCCTATTACCTATAAAGTGTGGGATTTTTACCAGAAGGGACGCTATGTCAGCCCAGACACCCCCAAGGGCTCCGCCGGCAACCTCAAAAAGATGATCGAAAACGACGGGGAACTCTCCGTGGCGACCACGCCGATCTGGTACGTCGCCCTCGAAGCCCCCAACTACCCCAAAGAGTCGTTCCCTAACGGGATTCCGGTCTATTATCACTTCGACGGCTTCAGCGGGGATGTACACGAGATGGAGACGATCAACCACTTCATCGGGATGGATCCGATGGAGCGGGGGGCGCCGTATCTGCGGGCGGCGGCTCCGTATGCCCTTGTGTGGGTGGCGGTGCTGTTCGTCCTCTTCCTCCTCTACAATTCACGCCTGCTGAATCTGCTGATGTGGATTCCGGTTGCGCTGCCACTTATTTTCGTCGGCTTCTACTCCTACTGGCTCTACTGGTTTGGGCACCACATGCACGCGTGGGGGGCGTTCAAGATCAAGCCCTTCACCCCGACGGTCTTCGGAGACGGCAAAGTGGCGCAGTTTACGACCCACTCCTATCCGACGATCGGTTTCTGGCTGCTGATTGCGATCGCGGTTTTGAGTCTGCTGGCGATCGTCTCCCGCAAAAAAGCGATGCGCCAAATGGCCGAAGCCCAGAAGAGTTGAGCCGGAAGCGTTGGGTAGAGAAACGGTGAGGAGATGACGGTGAGACGAGTCGGGATGATCCTGGTGACACTGTTCGGTGCTGCGTGGGCGAACAACCCACTGCAGGCGGCGATCGATGCGGCGCCTTCGGGGGCGCGTCTCGATCTGCCCGCCGGGGTCTACCGGGGCAACATCGTCATCAACAAACCGCTGATTATCGACGGCAAAAACCAACAAGCGATCATCGAAGGGGACGGTAACGGCACGGTGGTGCGGATCACCAGTCCGTTTGTCACCCTGACCCATCTGACCATTCGTCACAGCGGTGCACAGCACGAGCGGGTCGATGCAGGGATTGCCATCGCCAAAGCACACCATTGCACCATCACCCACAACCGGATCGAGGATTGCCTCTTCGGGATCGACCTCCAGCAGGTGAGCGAATCGAACATCAGCGGCAACTGGATCACTTCCAAACCGTTCGAACTGGGTCTGCGGGGGGACGGAGTGCGGCTGTGGTACTCCAACGACAACACGCTCAGCCACAACACGCTGGTCAAGTCCCGCGATTTCGTCGTCTGGTACAGCCATGGCAACCGGATCGAGAACAACTACGGTGAGTGGGGACGCTATTCGCTCCATTTCATGTACGCCGGGCGCAACTACGTCCACAACAACACCTATGTGCACAACACCGTGGGGATCTTTTTCATGTATTCGCGCGACACCATTGCGACGGGGAATGTGATCAAAAATTCGATGGGAACCACCGGACTGG
>JALVQH010000215.1 GCA_027031505.1 Campylobacteraceae bacterium
ACTCGCCTCAAGGATCGCGTGGGCATTCACCACATCGATCGTTTGGGCTTCGGTATCGACATGTCGGATGTAGCGGGGAATGTAGGGGATGAGGAAGGACTTGGGGCAGCCGTTTTCGACCATCTTCTCATCGGTACGGATCGAGAGATAGTCTGCATCGGTCAGGCGGTCGATCTCTTCGACGACTCCGAGTGTCACGCCGTTTTCGACCACGGAACACCCGATGATCTCAAACCAGAAATGCTCCCCTTCTCCAAGCTCCACTTCTGCTCTGGTTTTTTCAGGTGTGCTGTAGAGTTTGACATTGGTGAGCCTCTTGGCACTCTCCATCGAAGCGTACCCGACAAAACGGATAAGCCCCCGCTTGGGGTTGTACGCTTCGACGGTCAAATCGCCCCGATCGGAAGCAAACACGGCTCCGGCTTTGAACTGTTCGGGAAAATCGGTATGGAGGTTGAGTTTGAGATCGCCGTGGAGTCCGACGGTTCGCCCGACCTGGGCGATAAAAAGAGTTTCAGGTTTCATGGGGTGGGGAGCTACTCGGCCGCTTTGACGTTGACCCGGTAGCTCTTGCCGCCTTTGGCTTTGCAGCCGGAGATGACGGTTTTGATAGCGTTAATCATCCGCCCCTCTTTTCCGATAAGCTTTCCCACATCGCTCGGATCGGCAAACAGTGTGATCTCATCCCCGAATTCATCCATCGGCTCAACAATGATACTCAGCGATTCAGGATGCGTGGCGATCATCCTGGCATAATTCATGATGAAATCCCGAACCATGTCAAAATATCCCTATTATTTGTCGGCAAGACGTTTAACTGCAGGGCTCATCCGGGCACCGACACTCAACCAGTAGTTGAGGCGTTCTTCGTCAAGAACAAGCTCTTTGCTGGTACTGACGGGATTGTAGTGGCCGATCGCTTCGATCCAACCCCCGTCTCGACGCTTACGGCTGTCGGTAACAACAATACGGTAAAAAGGTTTTTTCTTGCGTCCCATGCGGGTCATGCGGATAGTAGTCATACAGGTTCCTTAGATAAATATAAAGTGCGTGCGAGTACTGACAACTATTACTAATGACAAAAACACTCATCAATACTCGGAATCGGAGCGCGATTATACCATAGCATATCTAAATGGAGTATTAAGAGAGGACGATACTCTCGGAGTCTGCATTTTTTCAACATTTTTGTGGTAGAATTCTGTATTTAAATTGTCGATATACAATTATACGACAAAACAAAAAGGTCTTCTTGATGTTGAAAAAAATCTTACTTCCCACCATACTCATTCTCCTTGCCTACGGGTTCTGGATCAGCCCGGAGTTCAAGGAAATTGCAGCAGGCGTAGCTATCTTTCTTTTTGGAATGCTGGCACTCGAAGAGGGGTTCCGGGCGTTCAGCGGGGGGATACTCGAGCGGATCCTCCGGGCTTCTACCGACCGCCTTTATAAAAGTATCGGGTTTGGTTTTGTCAGTACGGCACTCATGCAGTCGAGTTCGCTGGTTTCGGTGCTGACGATCTCCTTCATCAGTGCCGGGCTGATCGGTCTGATACAGGGGGTCGGGATCATCTTCGGCGCCAACATCGGTACCACCACCGGAGCATGGCTCATGGCGGGCTTCGGACTCAAAGTCCATATCGCCGCCTATGCCATGCCGATGCTGGTCTTCGGAGTACTGCTGGTCTTTCAAAAATCCCGCGCCCTCAAGGGGATCGGCTATGTCCTGACGGGACTGGGATTTCTCTTCCTTGGTATCCACTACATGAAGGAGGGATTTGAAGCATTCAAAGACGGCATCGACCTTGCCGCCTATGCTGTTCCCGGCTTCAAGGGAGTGCTGATCTATCTGCTCATGGGGATCATCGCCACAGTCATCATGCAATCCTCCCACGCCACGATCATCCTCGTTATCACCGCCCTCTCCGTCAGCCAGATCACGTATGAAAACGCCGTAGCGCTCACCATCGGCGCCAACATCGGCACCACCATCACAGCTATAATCGGATCACTCAGCTCCAATATCGACGGTAAGCGACTCGCCGGCGCACACCTGATCTTCAACCTTGTCACCGCTGCGGTTGCTATCGCCATCCTCCATCCCTTCCTCGACGCTGTTACGGCTATCAGCGATGCACTTGGAATCGCACCGGACAATCACACCCTCCGTCTTGCCGTTTTTGACTCGATGTTCAAAATCATGGGAGTGATCCTGTTTATTCCGTTTGTCAACCTCCTGGTACGTTTTCTCGAAAGCATACTTCGCAGCAAAAAAGAAACTCCTCAAGAGATCCTCGCCCCGAAATACCTCAACGATGCGGCACTGGAATTTCCAGCTACGGCGTTCAAAGCTACCCTTGATGAATCAAGGCGCCTCCTCAAGCACGCTGAACAGATCATTGCCAAAGGTCTGGATCTTCCGCAAAAAGTCCTCTTTTCTGATGTGCCCGTCGAAGAGGTTTTTTCCTCTCCTGAGTGCTGCAGGAACGTTGTTGACATCGAGAACGACTACCGCACCCGCCTCAAAGGGATCTATGCCGATATCCTCGAATTTACGGTCAAAGCACAACTCCAGACCGACCGGGAATACATCACCGGCTATGCCAACATCAAACTGGCCAATCGCAACATTATCGAAGCGGTCAAAATGACCGAGCAGATGCAGATCAACCTCCGTGAGTATCTCCACAGTCCTAATCCCCATATCGAGGAACAGTACCTTAAAATGATCAAGCGAATCGCTAAACTGATACGCCGTATCGAGGCCATTCGCCGTATCGAATCACAGGAAGAGCGGATGAACCAGCTGCTCAAAGCCAAAAAGATTCTCGTCAAAAACGATATCGTCGCCAATGGTAAACTCGATAAATTGATTCGCAAAAATCTCATCGACCACCGTGAAGCAGCCTCTCTGATGAATGACAGCGCCTACACCAACAACATCATCAAGAGCCTGATCGTCTCCACCGGCGTCCTCTGGGTTGATTCGCATGCCGATATCCGGCTCTACCGCGAAGAGATTTTCCAGGACAAGCCCTCAGCACAAAAGGTGCCGGATCCTCAGTCAGACACTCCTCATGCTGATTGATTTTCACGGCACATCTGCCCCCGAACGCTATCGGCTCATGACTGACATCGTCACCCCCCGTCCCATCGCCTGGGTCGTCACCGAAGGAGTCGTGACCAACATCGCCCCCTTTTCCTACTTCACCCCGATCTCTTCCGAGCCGGCGACGGTTCTGATCTCCATCGGCCACCGCCCCGATGGCACCCCCAAAGACACCCTCCGCAACCTCCGGAAGACGAAACGCTGCACCGTCTGCATCCTCGAGACCGACCATCTGGATCCCATGATCCACAGCGCCAAACCTCTGCCAAGCGAAGAAAGTGAGTTGGAACACTTCGGCATCCCCACCCGGACGATCTTCGAGGGGTACCCTCCGATACCGGTCGGAATCCGAGCCGCTCTGCTGGGCACCTATCTTCAGGAAGTCGACCTCCACGGCAGCCGCACCGTCCCCGTCATCATCGAGATCGATCATGTGTATCTCGATGAGGCGATCATCCGTGATCCGGAGAAATTGGAACTCTCTTTCGATCCGGTAGCACGGATGGGCGGAACGTATCGGGCGCTGGGTGAGACGTTGGACTTTTGATCCCCTTTTTGTGTATAATGTGACTACCCTGCCTCGAAGGAGAAAGAGATGAAACGTTTCACGCAACTTATCGTATCTGGAGCGCTCCTGGTCGGAATGAGCGGATGTGGAGATACCGTCATGAAAAAGATCAATGATCGTATCAAAAACACTGTGTTTACCGACAATACCACCTATGGGATCACCGATGGCAATACGGTCGACTCATCCAACAAGGTCACGACCAATATCGTCGCATTGGAGAAACTCACCCTTCTTGTCAATGTAGAGCACAACCGGACAGGGGATCTGAAGATGATTCTCGTCAATCCGAGCGGCGTAGAGGTGACCCTTGTAAACCACAAAGGCGCCGACCATAACGTTACAGGGCTGATTGATTTTTCCGAAAAAGCAGACTACAAACCTACGGATGTCAATTTTCCCGGTAACGGAAGCTATAAACCCGAAGAGAGCTTCGACGCTTTTTACGGAACCAATCCCGGCGGCACATGGCATTTGAAGATCACGGATGATGTCAGCAACGGTAAAATGGGGATACTCAATGGGTGGATCCTGACCATCAGCGGTACCAAATAACTTCAACCCGTATTTCATCGCAAGGAGCCATACCATGGCTGACAGTTACGACCCCACGATCTTCCACCCCGACACCCCTTTTACCATCGGGGTCGAGCTTGAAGTGCGCCTCGTCGACCGTGAGACAATGGCACCGGCCAATCGCTCCCCCTACCTTTTCGAACACCTCCCCGAAACCCTCGCTCCCCATATCCACAAGGAGCTCCTCCAATC
>JALVQH010000216.1 GCA_027031505.1 Campylobacteraceae bacterium
CGATGTGGTAGGTCATGATTGTCTCCTCCTATAATAACAATACCAGAACCCATCACCCCAGAGGGATAGGTTCTGGTAACCAAGTTGTGTCAGCATAAAGACGGTTGTTGTAGCTGCTTTGTGCAATTCACAGTCCATGGCACTGAATGAGACGATCCGCTTCTCCTTGTCAGCAAATGACCCAGATAAGCCTATTGCGTTCAGGCCAACCTTGACTCACCGATGAAACGCTATTTGGAAGCCGAACCTTTAGGTTGGCTTACCGTTCTATAGAGTTAGGAGGCTGTGAGAGACAACCTGAACACGATCAAGGAGTTTTGAGATGTTTTACGTTGGAATCGATATCGCCAAGCGTACACACGTTGCGTGTGTGCTGCGGGAAGACAATACATTGGAGATCAAGCCGTTTGAATTTCCCTCGACTCAAGCAGGGTTTACAAAGCTTCAGAGACAATTACAGTCTCTTGCCTGTGATATCAGTGAGATAATCATTGGCATGGAGGCAACCGGGTTGCTGTTTGACAACCTCTACCGTTTCCTGAAAGCTTTGGGGTATCGTGTGGTATTATTGAACCCATACCAGAGTGCCAGATTCAGAGAGATGGATACGATGAAACGGGTCAAGAACGACAACATCGATGCACAGATGATTGCTGCCCTCATCAAGAGTGGGCGGTTCTCCGAAGGGTATGTCAACGAGGATCAACTCCAATCGTTGCGTACCCTCTATCGTCACCGAGCCGCACTCGAGGATCAGCTCAAGGCCATCAAGCGGCAGACACAAACGCTCCTTACGGTTGTCTTCCCTGAGCTCGAGCAGGTGCTCCCCGATCCTTTTAACAAGAGCGGTCTGGCTCTGCTTGAGAAGTACCCAACGGCCAAGCATTATGAGTATGCCAGTGTTGGAAGAATCCTGAAGACCTTCCGAGGGATCAAGGGCAATACGTTCAACGAAGCCAAAGCCCAAAAGGTGCTCCAACTTGCCAAAGAGAGCATCTACTCCGGAGCCGGCAAAGAGGGGTATGCAGCAACCATCCGCTCCAACATCAAAGTGATCCGTCTGCTCAAAGAGCAGATGCAGGAAGTCGAGACGGCGATGCTCTCTTTGTTTGACGCCTCCAAAGAGACAAGCGACGAAGCACACAATGAGATCGCCGACATCATCGACAACCTGCGCACCATCCCGGGGGTCTCCGACAAGACCATTCTGGCACTGCTTGCCGAATGCGGCAACCTGGATCGTTTCCACAGTGCCAAAGCTTTAACGGGCTACCTGGGACTCTACCCAGCCCTGGAGCAATCGGGGGATACCCAACGGAACGGACGGCTGGCCAAACGGGGTGCCCGACTGGCCAAGCGGGCTATTTATCTTGCCGCCATTGCTGCCATACGGCACAACGACGAACTCAGGCAGGTTTACCAAAACTACCGGAGCAAAGGCAGAGCCAAAAAAGAGTCCATCATCATCACCGCACGCAAACTGCTGGCGATCATCTACAGCATCTACAAGCACAATGTGCCTTACGATCCCCAAAGGGTATTTGTGGCCAGTCCCAATACCTGAAGAGACAAACCAGGAAAAAACCTTGATCGTTTTCAATGCCATGGACAGTGAATTGTAAAAGAGCGCAACAACCAACCTTGCATATCGGCCTACAAAAAGCCGATACCTTAGCATTGCTGTGTCGATGAACCCAACACGGTTTCATCTTCAAAACACTCTAAAGCTTAGAGTGCTTCAAAGAGTAAACGCACCACCTGTGTTTTTCTTTGTTTTTTTGGGCCGTTTCAGGTGGTTTTTATAAAACGGCTTTGATATAATCCTTTGTATCCACCCCTGGAGGCAGGACTTCAGTCCTGCATGACGGGACTGAAGTCCCTGTTCCTGACAGAAAAATGGCCGCTGTATTGATAAAACATAGTATTGGAAGGAGATGCCCCCCGAAAAATATCCCAAATGGGGCTGGGACTTTAGTCTCACTGGACCAGGAGTGAATAGTGAATAGTGAATAGTTTTGGTGTGCTTTTCTGCGAAAAGCTTTTACCTAAAAAAGGGGCTTTTGTCTCATCAATAAAAAATAAAAGCGTTGCAAAGCAACGCATACCAAAACTCCTCACTCCTCACTCCTCACTCCTCCTTGTTTTAACTCTCCCAGAAACTCCTCAAGCGAATACCTCTGACGGTATGCCGGCGTCATGATGTGGATGATGATGTCTCCCAGATCAGCCACGACCCAGTCTTCGGTCTCATCGGTGTGGAGGAACGCTTCGCCACGCGGCTTGAGATTTTCTTTGAGATGATCCAGCAGAGCGGTGGTGTGTTTGCCTCCGAGTGAATTGGCGAGGACGACGGCCTGGGCGATGTAGTCGGTGTCTGCGAGATCAAACACTTCGATCTCTTCGGCTTTTTTGGTGTCAAGGAGGTTGATAATGGTATCAATACGTTGTTGGAGGGTCATTGGGTTCCTTTGGTGAGTAATTTTCGAACATCATTTTCGATACGGGGATCGACATCGCCGAGGACACTGTGTGTCCGTATATGGCTGGAGCTGACGGGAACATCGAGAGGAATACGTCGATAGCTGCGCAGTACTTCGTATCCGTTTGTCGCTTCTCCCCGATCAAATACCAGCCACGTGTATCGGGAATTGAGACGGTCAAATGCATGCCACTGATCGATACGGTCAAGGTTGTCCGCTCCAATAGCAATATAGCGGATGTCATACCGTGAACCAAGGCGCTTGAGGGTATCGATCGTATACACACTGTGCCCAGCCTCGATCTCCCCGGGATCGATCGTAACTATCGGCGCATCAAACACCTGATGCACCCAGCGCAACCGCTGCCCGGGTGAAGCAAGTGTATCGCTTTTGAACGGATTGCGCCAGGCCGGAGTCACGATCACGGTATCAACAAAGGACAAAGAAGCCAAATGGCGGACGATCTGTTGATGCCCCCGGTGGGGCGGATCAAAGGTTCCTCCATACCATACGGCAATCGGACGTGTGTTAACCAAGCAATAACCTCAATTGATGTAAAATATTTCGATATTCTAACACAAAACATGAGGATTTCAGATTGAAAACACTTCGCGACATCGACATCGACAACAAAACGGTCTTTATCCGCTGTGACTTTAACGTCCCCAAAGATGAATTTGGCAACATCACCGACGACCGGCGTATCCGTGCCGCACTTCAGACGATCCGCTACTGCATCGACCACAACGCCAGAGTCATTCTCGGATCGCATTATGAAAGACCGGAAGCTGGAGTGTTTGACCCGAAACTGTCTCTCTACGATGTCTACAAGCGCCTTGATGTGCTCCTGAAGATCAAAAATCATATCCTTTTTGATGATTCCAAAAACGGCGAAGTGGTCAGCAAAACCGTACAAAAGATGGCAAAAAACATGGAGCCCGGCGATATCCTTCTCCTTGAAAACCTCCGTTTTGATGCCGGGGAGACGACTAATGATCCCGCTTTTGCCAATAAGATTGCCGATCTGGCCGATGTATACATCAATGATGCCTTTGGCGCCTGTCACCGCAAGCACGCCTCGATCCATGCGATTACAGAGTATTTTGACTGTGAGCACCGTGCGGCTGGATTTTTGCTGGCCAGGGAAGTGAACTTTTTCAGCAAAGTGCTGAATAATCCCATGCGGCCGTTTGTTGCTGTAGTTGGCGGAAGCAAAGTTTCAGGCAAACTGGAAGCCCTCACCCGCCTGTTGGACAAGGTGGACAAAGTAATCATCGGCGGGGGAATGGCTTTTACCTTTCTCAAGGCTCAGGGATATGAAGTCGGAAACTCTCTCGTCGAAGAGGATCTCATAGACGAAGCGAAGCGAATCATGGACAAAGCCCACAAACAGGGAGTCAAATTTTATTTGCCGGTCGATGTGGTGGTCGCACCGGAGTTTGACGAAAATGCCACGACCAAATTTCTCCCCACACAGGAGATCCCTGCCAACTGGATGGGACTGGATATCGGACCGGCCTCGACGCGTCTCTTCCGGGAAGCGCTCAACGATGCCCAGACGATCATCTGGAACGGCCCCATGGGAGTCTACGAGATGGACAAGTTTGCCAAAGGTTCAATCAAAGTGTCTCATTATATCGCCGAGACCCACGCGACAACCGTTGTGGGAGGCGGCGATACAGCCGATGTGGCACAGCGAGCCGATGATGTAGACGAGATGACCTTTGTCAGTACCGGAGGAGGTGCCAGCCTGAAGCTCCTCGAAGGGGAGACACTGCCCGGCATCGATGCCCTGATATGCCAAAACAAGGAGATGTTATGATATTTGCTGCCAACTTTAAAATGAACCACACCCGTGTCTCAACATGGAATTATGTCCACGATCTGCGGGATCGGATCGTCGAAGCGAAGGTGAAACATACCGTGTATGTCTTTCCTCCCGC
>JALVQH010000217.1 GCA_027031505.1 Campylobacteraceae bacterium
AGCTCACCTATATGGTGACACCGGCTGCTTTGATCGATCTGATGGCTATCCTGCCCGGGTACCGTCCGCTGCGTGTGTTGAGAGTGTTTGTCCTTTTTCGTCTCTTCAAGCTGCTGCGCTACACCAAGAGCATCAACGAATTCGTTCAGGTACTGGTCGAGAAGAGGTTTGAGCTCCTTACCCTTCTGTTTTTGCTGGTCTTTATCGTCTCGACGGCCGGGATAGCCATTTATGTCTTTGAGGCTCACATCAATCCGAAGATCAATACCCTTTTTGATGCGATATACTGGGCATTGGTGACCATCTCGACGGTGGGATACGGTGACATTTATCCTGTGACGACACTCGGACGGGTGATTTCGGGTGTGATCATCGTCAGCGGAATTGCGATGATTTCGTTTGTCACCTCAGTAATCGTTTCGGCTTTTTCGCTCAAACTTGAAGAGCTCAAGGAGAATCGTCTCGTTCACGACTTGAACAAAGAGGAGAGTTTTTTGATTCTCTGCGGTTACGGACAGATGACCAAAATGTTTTTGCGACAGAAAGACTATCCACTCCGATACATTATCCTTGACAAAAGCGCGAAGCGGGTCGCAGCCGCACGCAAAGACGGCTACAGTGCGATCCAGGAAGATGCCAGCCGCTATGATGTGCTCCAGCGCTTCAACACCCAATACGCCCGTGTGACGCTGGCGACGCTGCTCGGAGATGATGTCGAAAACATCTACATCACACTCAACGCAAAATCGGTCAACCCCTCCATCACTGTCATCGCCCGTATGGCGGATCGCAGGATGGCGACCAAATACCGGCTGGCCGGAGCCGATCATCTCCTGATGCCCGACGAGGTGGCATCGCGGATGCTCCTGATGGCGATTGAGCAGCCGACGATGCTTGAAGCGATCGTCCACCTTCTGACCGGCAAAGGCAAAGCACGACTCGATGAAATCCGGGTGCACAAGCACGATCCGTATTGCTGTAAAGCTCTTGAGGATATCGATTTCAAATACCACAAACTTCTTTTTGTCGGAATTTACCGTACGCAGACCGATCAGTTTCTGTTCAATCCGGCCAAAGAGATGATTCTCGAGGCGGGGGATGTGATGCTGGTGGTGGGGTACCGTGTCAGCATCGAAAAATTTGAACAGGATTTCAGGAGCATATAATGGGGGCAAACAAGGTGCATATCTTTGGTTACGGGCGGCACGGTAAGCGGATCGCTGCAGGATTGCGGGAGAGTGGGTACAATCTCCATATTCTTGAGCAGAGTACCGCACGTGTGGAGCGTGCACGCGAAGACGACTATGTCAATGTCGATCGTATCGATATGACCGATGACGATCAGATCGATGCCCTCGATATCGAAAAGGATGATCTTGTGGTGTGCGTGATGGATGACGAACACTTCAACGTTTTTGTGACGCTGACTCTGCGTCAGTTTCATCCCGAGGTCAAGATCTACTCTATCTCCGATTCGATCCATACAGCCGAGAAGCTCACTATGGCCGGAGCCACCAAAGTGATCGATCTGTACGAAGTGAGTGCAAACCGTATCCATAATTTTCTCAACAAACCGGTCACAACTCATCTGCTCAGCAGTATCTTTTCTGAAAAACGGGGGATCGCATTTCGCGAATATACGATTCCGCCCGGATCTTTTCTCCATGGACGCAATACCGAGGAGATCGATTTTGCCCGATTCAACCTTTTGCTCCTCGGGATCATCGATCACGAACTGGATGATGATTTGATCTTCATCACCGAAGGAATCAACCACAAGCTCGACAGCGGTGATATCCTCGTCTGCATGGGCAAAGACGACGATCTTGAGCGTTTCGGAGAGACGATCAAAAGGAAGACAATATGAACATAGCTGTTATCGGTGCCGGAAAATGGGGGCAGGCGCTCTATCATGCCTTTTCGCAGCGCAACGATGTCGTTATCACATCGCGACATACCAAAGCGATCGAAAATTTTGTACCGCTCGAAGCAGCGTTACAGCGTGATTATCTTGTGATGGCGATCCCGGCGCAGGTGGTTCGGGGATGGATGGATACACATTTTACGGATCGGGGGCAGCGGCTGCTTGTGGCGGCTAAAGGGATCGAGACGAGCACTGGGGCATTTCTCAATGATGTATACGGAGCCTTTGTCTCCCCGGAGCGTCTGGCGTTTATCTCCGGCCCTTCGTTTGCGACGGAAGTACAGCGATCCCTGCCGACGGCTCTGGTGATCAGCTCCAGCAGTCTTTCTCTGGCAAAACGGTGGGTTGATGCGCTGCCCGATTTTATCAAGGGCTATGCCGACGATGATGTGATCGGTGCCGAAGTGGCCGGAGCATATAAAAATGTCATCGCCATTGCCGGCGGGGTATGTGACGGACTGAATCTCGGCAACAACGCCCGTGCAGCGCTCATTGCACGCGGCCTGGTGGAGATGACGCGCTTCGGGGTCTCTTTTGGCGCACGGGAAGCGACGTTCCTTTCCCTTGGCGGGGCAGGGGATCTGTTTCTCACCGCCAGCTCATCCCTTTCGCGCAACTACCGTGTCGGTCTGGGTCTGGCCGGAGGCAAACCGGTCGCGCAGATTGTCGAGGAGCTCGGTGAAGTCGCCGAAGGTGTCCCCACCACCCGTGCGCTCTACGGCATCGCCCGGCGCCACGACATCTATCTGCCCATAGCCCGGGAAGTGTATGCGATGCTCGAAGAGAGCAAAGACCCGCAACAGAGTGTACGGGATTTGTTGGGGTGAGTGCTCCCTTGTCGCATCGGACAAAAACGTTTTTAGAGGAGCCCGGTATTATCCGCCAGCGTAAACGCCCAGATTCCATACAGAAACCATCTCCTCAGTGGAGGAACGATGCAGACCCTTTCGTTATTTAATGAATACCATACATCCGTATCTTTCGCGTTCCCCTAAGTGCAAACATGTTACCCTTATGAATCAAAAAATACGAACATCTCTGATTTTTTTGTCTGGTAATTTGCGGGTTTGCAAATACCGGAAAAAGTATGCCTGATACGGCAACAACGCTGGACAGCCGTATATGCTCTGGCGCTTTGAGGCTGCAACTGCAGGTGAGGCTGTGAAAGAACTTTCACTTTAAAGGAGCAGGGACTTTAGTCCCGTTATGATGGTACCATTTAATGGGACTTTGCTATACGGGACTGAAGCCCCTGCTCCAATATTCTCGTGTTCTTTCACAGCCTCAGGTGCAGCGGTAATGCATGAAGCTTCGAACCGGTCTGTTTCGGGAGCTGGATACTTCTTTGTATTATTGCTGAAAAATTTTGAGATTTTCGTGAACAGGAAACTGCAATGCCCAATGACAAGCTGATTCGTATCCAAACGGCCGGCATGATTCTCAAGCCCCATACTCCGGAGATCAAAGAGGACTACTGTCGGATTCGGGAGTCTTTTCGGCTCCGAGGCATCCGGGTGTTGCTGGCGGAGCGCTCGGCAGAGATGATCGGGGAGAGCGGTGTGGCCTTTGGGGAGATGTGCAATGAAGCAGATTTTCTTATTTCACTCGGTGGTGACGGGACGCTCCTCTCTCTCGTGCGGCGCAGCTACGGGACAGGCAAGCCGGTACTGGGGATCAATGCCGGCAATCTTGGATTTTTGGCCGATATCCGCCTCGAAGAGATTGAAGGCTTTATCGATCGTTTGCTGGTCGGAGACTATCGGATCGATGACCGGATGATGATCGAGGGATACGTGCAGCGCTCGGATGGAAACAAGGAGGCCTTTTTTGCCCTCAACGATGTCGTCATCACCAGTCCCAAGCCCTCCAGAATGGTGCAGGTCAACGCCAGCATCGACGGAGAGAAGTTCAACAGTTACCGCGGGGACGGGCTTATCATCTCGACGCCGACCGGATCAACGGCGTACAATCTCGCTGCCGGCGGGCCGGTGATCTACCCGCTGACCAAAGCCTTCATCATCACACCGGTTCTGGCGCACTCTCTGACCAATCAACGTCCCCTTGTGGTGCCGGCTGATTTCAGTATCGGACTGGATACGGAGAAATATCAGGCAATAGCCGTCATCGATGGACAGGATGAATACACGCTGCATGAGGGGGATATGGTGTACATCATGGGTGCCAGGGTCGGTGCCCGGCTGATCCACCGAACGGAGCGTAACTATTTTGCGATCCTCAGAGACAAACTCCACTGGGGGGAGAAACTGTGGTAAAATTAGAAATTAGAAATTAGAAATTAGAAATTAAAAATTTTGGTATGTGTTGCTTTGTAACACTTTTGTAAAAAACCTGTTTTCTATCTGCGATCACGCAGGGTGTGCAATTGCACACCGAAATCGCAGTGGAATATCATTGCAAGTACATAACGACAGGAAAAAAAGAGATGATCGAACGCTTATATGCCAAATCCTTGCTGAGTTTTCCGAAAGTGGAG
>JALVQH010000218.1 GCA_027031505.1 Campylobacteraceae bacterium
GAAGGCTCCGAGCATCGCCTCATCGGCGGGGCGGCCGAGTTTGACGTAGGCCTGGTCGATGGGGCGGTTGGCCTGATCGACGAGGGTTTTGCAGCGGCGCACCGAGACGATCGCTTCGATGGCGAGGGCGAAGTCGTCCATGATCTGCGCATCGGGCTCATGGGCTTTGGGGTAGGGCTGGATCATGATCGACTCGGCATCGGTCAGTTCGGTACCGCTGAGGCGCTGATAGAGGTACTCGGTGATGAAGGGCATGACAGGGTGGAGAAGTTTCATCGACTCTTTGAAGATGCTGCCGAGCTCCCCGACGCTCTTGCGGCTGGCTTTGCTCAGTTCGATCCCCCAGTCGCAGAATTCGCCCCAGAGGAAGCGGTAGAGGGTCGTCGCTGCGTCGTTGAATCGATATTGTTCAATGGCCGCACGGGTCTCCTCCACCGCGACATAGAAGCGGCTGAGCATGTAGCGCCCCAGCGGGGTGGTGACCGCCTCGGGATCGAGATCGGCGAAAGTATCCTGATGCATCTGGAGATAATTGGCGGCATTGAAGAGCTTGTTGGTGAAGTTGCGCCCCTGCTCAAGCTTCTCTTCGCTGAGCTTGATATCCCGCCCCTGTACGGCGAGGATCGCCAGCGTGAAGCGCAGCGCGTCGGCGGAGTAGCGGTCGATCATCACGAGCGGATCGATGACGTTGCCTTTGGATTTGGACATTTTCTGGCCGTGTTCGTCCTTGACGAGTGCGTGGAGGTAAATGTCGGGAAAGGGGAGCTCTCCAGTAAGTTTCTCTCCCATCATCAGCATCCGCGCCACCCAGAAGAAGAGGATGTCAAAGCCGGTGATCATGAGGCTGTTGGGGTAGAAGTCGGTCATGTCGTTTTCGTTCCATTTCTCCCCTTTGAGCGCCTCGCCGTTGCCCCACCCAAGCGTCGAAAACGGCCACAGCCCGGAGCTGAACCACGTATCGAGCACATCGGGGTCCTGGTGGATCTGGTCGCTGCCGCAGTGTTCACATACGGTGGGTGTCTCCCCCTCGAAGGCAAACTGCCCCCCGCACGCGTCACAATGCATCACCGGAATCTGATGCCCCCACCACAGCTGACGGGAGATGCACCAGTCGCGCAGATCGTTCATCCAGGCGTTGTAGCTGTTGATCCAGTGTTTGGGGAAGAAACTTGCTTCGCCGGCATTGACCCGGTCGATCGCCCCCTGGGCAAACTCTTTTTTGACAAACCATTGCCTGGAGATATACGGTTCGACGATGTTTTTGCACCGGTAGCAGTGGCCGATCGGATGGGTGTGCTCTTCGATCTTCTCGATGAGACCCAGCTCATCGAGTCTGGCCACCAGCGGTTCGCGTGCTTCGAGGCGCTCCTGACCGGCAAACTCTCCGCAGTGGTCATTGAGGATACCATTTTCATCAAAGATCGTGATAAATTCCAGATTGTGCCGCTTGCCCACTTCGTAGTCGTTGGGATCGTGGGCGGGAGTGACCTTGACAAATCCGGTACCAAACTCCCTGTCGACGTGCTCATCGGCGATGATCTTGACGGGGCGGTTAATGAGGGGCAGGAGGACGCTCCGGCCGATGAGATGCTTGTGGCGCGCATCCTCAGGGTGCACCATCACCGCCGTATCGCCGAAGAAGGTCTCGGGGCGGGTGGTAGCGACCACAACGTTCCCACTGCCGTCGGTGAGGGGGTAGCGGATGTGGTAGAGTTTGCCGGTGTGCTCTTCGTATTCGACTTCGATGTCGCTCAAAGCTCCGTCGTGGGTGCACCAGTTGATCATGTAGTTATCCTGAACGATGTACCCTGCGTCGTACATCATCTTGAAGGCCTTTTTGACCGCATTGGCCAGCCCCTCGTCCATCGTAAACCGCTCCCGGCTCCATGCCGGAGAGACGCCGAGGCGGCGCAGTTGGGTGGTGATGGCGTCGCCGGAATTTTCCTTCTGCTTCCAGGCCAGCTCGAGGAAAGCGTCGCGCCCGATCTCCTCTTTGGTTTTGCCCTGTTCTATGAGCTGTTTCTCGACGACATTCTGGGTGGCGATCCCGGCATGGTCGGTGCCCGGCTGCCAGAGGGTTTTGCAGCCGTCCATCCGTTTGTAGCGGACGATGATGTCCTGGATGGTAAAGGTCAATCCGTGTCCGATATGCAGATGGCCGGTGACATTGGGCGGCGGCATCGAGATGCAGAAGGTTTTGCCCTCCTCCTGGATAGCGGTGTTGCCGTCGATCTCGAAATAACCCCGCTCCTCCCAGATCCGGTAGTAGTCGGTCTCTATCGCGTGGGGATCGTAGGTTTTTTTAGTGGGTTCGCTCACGGGAAATCCTTGGGTCGCGCACACGGCGCGGCGAAAATATCCCGCGATTATAGCGTGTGGGGGGTTAAAATAGGGAACAGAAGTATTTGCGTGGACACCACCTGCTTTTTAGCCCCGTTTGTGTAAAATGCCTTAACTATTTTCAAGGAATCGATCTTATGTCCTTCAATACCATCGACAACATTGACGAAGCCCTCGCAGCGCACAAACTCAGCACACTCGACTACGCTCATATCAAAAAGATTCTGGGGCGTGAACCGACGATGGTTGAGCTGGGAGTCTTCTCGGCCATGTGGTCGGAACACTGCTCCTACAAATCGTCCAAAATCTACCTCAGCGGTTTCCCCACTGAAGCACCGTGGGTGATCCAGGGGCCGGGGGAGAATGCCGGGGTGATCGACATCGGCGGCGGGATGGCGGCGGTGTTCAAGATGGAGAGCCACAACCACCCCAGCTACATCGAGCCGTTTCAGGGAGCCGCGACGGGAGTCGGCGGTATTCTGCGGGATGTCTTCACGATGGGTGCCCGTCCGGTGGCCAACCTTAATTCTCTGCGCTTTGGCGAAGTGGATGGAAACTCCGAGACCAGCAAATACCAGCGCCACCTTGTCCGCGGAGTCGTTGAGGGTATCGGCAGCTACGGCAACTGCATGGGGGTTCCAACCATCGGCGGTGAGATGAGTTTTGACAGCAGTTACAACGGCAACATTCTGGTCAACGCCTTTGCATTGGGCCTGGTCAAGAGCGATGAAATCTTCCTCGGGATCGCCGAGGGAATCGGCAATTCGGTGATGTACGTCGGTTCCAAAACCGGCCGGGACGGATTGGGCGGTGCGGTGATGAGCTCGGACAGCTTCACTGAAGAGTCCAAGAGCCTGCGCCCCACGGTACAGGTAGGGGATCCCTTCACTGAAAAACTCCTCCTCGAAGCGTGCCTCGAGATGTTCCAGACTCAAAAAGAGATCGTCGTGGGGATCCAGGATATGGGTGCGGCGGGCTTGACCAGCTCGGCCTTTGAGATGGCCGGCAGGAGCGGGGCAGGGATGGTGATGCATCTCGACAAAGTCCCCGCCCGCGAAGAGGGGATGACTCCGTATGATTTCATGCTCTCTGAGTCGCAGGAGCGGATGCTGGTGTGCGTCAAAAAAGGGCACGAGCAGGCGGTGATCGACATCTTCAACAAATGGGATCTCGACGTGGCCGTCATCGGCGAAGTGACTGATACGGGCAATATGGAGCTCTACTGGCACGGGGACAAAGTCGCCGATATGCCCATCGCCCCGGTCAGCGAAGAAGCACCCGTCCTCAACCGCCCCACCAGGCGCCCGGAATATCTCGACAAGATCGGCGGACTCTCGATTGACGATTTCCCGCCGGTAGATAATCAGACCGCCTTCAAACGCCTGATCGCTTCACTCGAAGTGGTGGACAAGGCCTGGGTGTACAACCAATACGACTCGATGGTGCAGACCAACACCGCCAAACACCCCGGCTCCCTCGATGCCAGCGTCATCCGCGTCAAGGAGACCGGCGCTGCACTGGCCATGAGCTCAGACTGCAACCCCCGCTACTGCTACATTGACCCGGAGAAAGGCGCGGCCCTGGCCGTCATGGAAGCCGGGCGCAACGTCGTCATGAGCGGTGCCCGCCCGCTGGCGATCACCGACTGCCTCAACTTCGGCAACCCCGAAAACCCCGAAGTGATGTGGCAGTTTGCCGAGGCATGCGAGGGGATCAAGGAGGCATGCAGGGAGCTTGAGACCCCCGTAGTGAGCGGGAATGTTTCTTTGTACAACGAAACCAACGGCGAGAGCGTCTATCCCACACCGACCATCGCTACCGTCGGCGTCAATCCCGATGCGAACAAAGTGCTCCCCAGTGCCTTCCGGGAGGAGGGGAATGCAGTGCTCCTCATTGGAGAAACCCGGGGCAATTTCGGCGGATCGCTCTATATCAAGGAGCTCTTCGGCGAGACGGTCGGAAGCCTTGAGGATATCGAGTACTCTCAGGAGCTTCGTCTCTGGCAGCTCGTGATCGAGG
>JALVQH010000219.1:0-2228 GCA_027031505.1 Campylobacteraceae bacterium
CATCATCGCTTCGGTGACCACCGCGCCCCGTACGGCGACGCAGGGGTCGTGACGGCCTTTGAGTTCGAGGGTGGCAGGATCCCCTTCGGTGGTGATGGTCTGTTGAGACTGGAAGATGCTCGGGGTGGGCTTGAAGTGGGTGCGCACCAGCAGATCGTCCCCGTTGCTGATGCCGCCGAGGATGCCGCCGCTGTGGTTGGTCACAAATCCGTCCGGGGTAATCGGATCGTTGTTTTCACTCCCCAGCAGCCGTGCTGCTGCGACCCCGTCACCGATCTCGACCGCTTTGGCGGCGTTGATCCCCATCATCGCCTCAGCGAGGATCGCGTCGAGTTTGTAGTAGAGGGGTTCCCCGAGCCCTGCCGGTACCCCTGTAGCCCGTGTCAGAACAACCCCGCCGACGGAGTCGTGGTTGGCTTTGGCTTCGAGGATCACTGCTTCCTGGGCGGCAGCCATCGCCGGATCGAGTGCCATCAGCGGCGAGGTGCGCGCAAAGTCAAAATCATACCGTTTGGCCGCAACCCCAGCTACTTCACACACCCCGCTTTCGACAGCGATCCCGATGCGGGAGAGCATCAGCTTGGCGATGGCTCCGGCTGCGACCCGTGCGGCGGTTTCTCTGGCTGAAGAGCGCCCCCCGCCCCGATAGTCCCGCAAACCGTATTTGTGTTGGTAGGTGTAGTCGGCATGACCGGGGCGGAACAGATCGGCGACGTTGCCGTAGTCCCGGGATTTTTGATCGGTATTGTCAATCACCATCATGATGGGCGTTCCGGTACTGAGCCCTTCGAAGACGCCGGAGAGGATCTCCACGGCATCGTCCTCTTTGCGGGCAGTTTCAAGCTGGGATTTGCCCGGTTTGCGACGGTCGAGTTCGGATTGGATAAATGCCTCATCGATCGGCAGTCCCGCCGGAACCCCGTCGAGGATGCACCCCAGCGCCTTACCATGCGATTCACCGAAGGTTGTCAACCGCAGTTGTCGTCCAAATGTGTTCACTGTTTTTCCTTGTTTCTGAGCCGATCGAGGGCAATTTTGGCCGCCTTTTGCTGGGCATCCTTTTTGCTTTTGCCCCAGGCACTGGCGATGGTCTCCCCATCCAGCTGGATACCGACTTCAAACTCTTTTTTGTGATCAGGCCCTTTGCTGCCCAGCAGTCCATAGGTGGGGGTCACCCCGTGGGTGGCTTGTGTCAACTCCTGTAAAGCCGTCTTGTAATCTTTGGAGAGGGTGTTGAGATCGATCTTGGGATACGTTTCTTCCAGCAGAGTGACAACGATCCGTTGACATGTCTGCAGTCCCGCTTCGAGGTACACCGCCCCGATGACCGCCTCAAACGCGTTGGAGAGCAGGGAGGGTTTGGTGCGTCCGTCGTTGTTCTCTTCGGCCGGAGAGAGGAGGATGTATTCTCCCAGATCGATTTTTCTGGCCAGTTTTGTAAACCCGCTTTCGTTGACAAGCGATGCGCGGATCTTGGAGAGAACCCCTTCGTCTTCGGTGGGGAATTTCTTGTACAGATACTCTCCGACGATGAGATCGAGCACCGCATCCCCGAGAAACTCCAGCCGCTCATTATTGTAAGGCTTTTTGTAACTTTTGTGGGTCAAAGCCTCAATAATCAACCGCTCATCCTCAAAGCGATACCCAAGCCGCTCCTGCAGGTGGTAGTGGTCGTTCATGATGATCCTTTGGTGTTTGGTCGGTGTATTATACCGAAAAAAGGATGCCAGAGAAGAAATATGACAATGTGACATATTTTTATCCCCCAATTGGAATTCGGGGTATACTACCCGAAAAACAGAAGGTTCCGCCATGAAAAAACTCCGTGACCTCCACCGCCTTGACAAACCGAGAGAGAAACTCATCGCGCGCGGCACCCGGGCGCTCAAAAACGACGAGCTCATGGCCGTGCTCCTCGGCTCCGGAATCCAGGGCAAGGATGTTCGTAAACTTGCCCGGGAGATCGTTGCTCTGATGGAGAGCGATTTTGAGCATCTGACTCTTGATCGACTCCTCGAGATCCACGGTCTGGGTACCGCCAAAGCCTCCCAGATCCTCGCCGCGATCGAACTCTCACGCCGCTACCTCGTCCGCACCCGCCGTCGTATCACCGATGCCCGCCATGTTTACGAAGAGCTCCGCGACTACGCGACACGCTCGCAGGAGTATTTCCTCGCTCTCACCCTCGACGGGGCGTCCCACCTCATCGCCACCCGCGTGGTGTTTAT
>JALVQH010000219.1:2238-4322 GCA_027031505.1 Campylobacteraceae bacterium
TCGGCACCCTCAACCAGTCGCTGGTTCACCCCCGCGAAGTGTTTGCCGATGCCATCGCCGACCGGGCGGCCGGGATCATCATCGCCCACAACCACCCCTCCGGCACTCTCGAAGCCAGCCACGCCGATCTCCAGATCACCCGCCGTCTCACCGAAGTCGCCAAAATTATCGGCATCGATCTCCTCGACCATGTGATTCTTTCCAAAGAGGGGTATTACAGTTTGTCGGATGCGGGGTTGATGTAGGATGGGTGCGTAAAGATATGTTTGCGAAATCATAAAAGATATAGTCTTTAATTGCGTCAAGCAAGATCGATTACATGGAAGATCGGACAATCTACTTCCAAAGGATGTGTCGAATTATAGCATATTTTGGTGCGATCTTATTTGTATTTGAGGAACACTTTCATCAGGTCGCCAAAAGACTTCGGCCTGTATTTCTCAAAACCATCCTCGTCTACAAACACAAAATCATAATGCACATCCGATTGCGCAGCATTTACATCTTCGCACCATTGATGCAACCGCTGCATCTTCAGCGGCACATCAAGGTCTTCCTGCCCTTTGGTCTCTACGATAATGATGCGACCATCGGTTAACTTCACGAGAAAATCAGGATAATAGTTGGAAATATCCCCGTTTGCGTTGACATAATCGAGTTTGAAATGAACAGCAAGGTAGTTTTTGGCAAACGATACTACGTCATTGCACCCTTCAAGAAAATCGGCAAATGTGAGTTCGAGCCTGCTGTCCCCGACGATCCGGTTGAATACGCTCTTTTGGGGGAGCATGTAGCCTTGATCTTTCACGACAAATGGTCGTGTCCGGCTCAGCCTTATGGTGTCCCGGATTTCGACCTTCTTTTTGTCCTGCACGGTCAGGTCGTTTATGGCTTTTTTGAAAGTGTCGATCACCGTTTTTGTGGCGGATAGCTCTGAGAGGTTGCGCAATGTGTTGGCCGATTCCAGATCGACGTGTTGACCGAAAAGTTTGCCTTGAATGAATGATTTGATTTTGCCGTACAGCACATCATATCCGCTGATGAGCCGTAGCTCTTTTATCAGCGTCTGCGCAAAATAACCGACGACATTTCGGTAGTCCGCCACACCGGTTGTATCCAGAATGGTGGTATGGGTCACTTCTCCGCTGGTAATGTCCTTGAAGACGATTTCCCGCTGCTCTTCCTCGCTGAATGTCTGATAGGCCACCGACTGAAAAGTCATCGTCTCGATATCCAGATCGGACAGACTCTTGTATTCACGATACATTCGGGGAGACAATACCGGTATCTCTATGTCCAGCGCCTCGATATTCTTTTTCGGATTTTCGGTATCGATTTCGATGACCAATGGGGTTTTGGGTTTGGTGCCTCCGCCCATGGCTCTGCGTTCCAGTTCGACACCTTCAGCCTGGATGGATTCGACAAAATCCATGAAAGCATCGGTACCCACCACGCTGACATACTCCTCCACGCCCCCCGGATACATCTTGCGCAGACCCCGTCCGAGGGTCTGTTCCGGCAGGATATTGGCTTTGGACGAATACGCCCGCAGACCGACGATGGTGGTGACATTGCGCACGTCCCATCCCTCCTTGAGCATCAACACCGATACGATAGCTTTGTAGGGGCTTTCGGGCGAGTCGATCTCGTTGGAGAGTTTGCGCAGCCGTTCCAGTTCTTCTTTTTTCTTGCCGGATTGTGCTTCGGAAATCTCACCGTTGTTTTTGGTATGGATGACCAGTACGGCATCTTTCAGATCGGGATAACGGTTCTCCAGATATCCAGCCACATCATCGCTGTTTTTCGTGTCATCGGTCATGACGAACAAAATAGCTTTTTTGCCGATTTTGATGTGCTCTTCATAGGCTTTGCGCCACTCAATAACACCAAGATCAAGATAGTCGGCGTATTTTTCCGTAAATTTTGCACTTTGTCGTTCGGAGAGTTTTGCGCGGCTGGCGGCATCGGGCAGTACCGGATGCTTGACGACGTTTTGCGAAATCGCCTCCACCAGCGGATAATCCGAAACGGTCTGTACAAAAATGGCACCGTTATTGTGTTTGGGGGTGGCCGTGACATCCAGC
>JALVQH010000220.1 GCA_027031505.1 Campylobacteraceae bacterium
TGGGTCTGATGCTCCAACAGCTCAGCAGGAAACTCGAAGGGGAAAAGAGCGGGGAGGTACAAAAGGTATTTAAAGAAGTATCCGAGTATATCAGCAAGGCCACCAACGAGGCGGTGAAGGATGCATTTCATGCGGTTTTCGAGACCGATACCGAGACGATTCCCTTTCGCCCCATCGTCATCGGGGGCGATGATGTCACGGTGATCTGCGACGCGGGCTATGCGATCGCATTCACGCAGAGGTATCTCGAGAAGTTCGAAGCCAATACCAGAGAGAACTTCTCCACACTGGTTAGACGATATAAATTGGATGAGTTTTCCGATGGACTCACCGCCTGTGCCGGTATCGCCTACTGCAACCACAAGTTCCCTTTTCATTACGCTGCGGAGTTGGCCGAGAGCCTCTGCGGGTATGCTAAGGAGGCTTCCGGCCGAGAAGCTTCGTGCCTGGCGTATCACAATATTCAGAGCTCTTTCGTTCTCGATTACAGACAGTTTATCGACGACGAGCTGACAACCCGGGACGGGGTGACACTGCTGTATGCCCCCTATTATATCCACAGGCAGACATCATCCAGACCCACAGTCGATGCACTCCTTGAACTCTACAAAGTCATGAACGGAGAGGATATCCCTCTTGGGAAATTTCGCGCCTGGTTGAGTGAATTGCACCAGAATCGTGAATATGCCGACCTGTTGCTTGAGCGCATCGATACGGTATTGCGAGCAAAGATCGGGGCAAAGCGCCACCAGGAGATCGAGGAGGCGCTCAGGGCTCTCCATGGCGATTTGAGCTTGACCCGCCTTGTCGATCGTGAAGGGAAGACACCCATGGCCGATCTGCTGCAACTCAAAGCCGCAGGAGGTGTACGATGAGGATCGAGATACGATTTCTGGACTATTGGCATTGCGGAGCGGGGAGCAGCGGCGGCAGTCGCACCGATGCCCTCGTGATCAAAGATCGTGAGGGGCTTCCCTATATCCCCGGCAAGACACTCAAGGGGCATATCCGGGAGATGGCGGAGTATCTGGGCGATTGCACCTTTGTCAATGTGTGCTTTGGTGGCAGCAGTGACAGCGGAGAAGGGGGTGTCCCCAGGGATATATGCTACGACAAAGCGTATGCAGGAGAGGAGGGTCTCTGCTATTTTTCCAGTGCCACACTCGATGAGCAGATCGAAGAGTCATTGGCACCCCACCTCTACAAAACGATCAGCTCTACACAGATCGACGAAGGGGGGCTGGCAGTGGACAAATCCCTCCGTTCGATCGAAGTGGTTGTGCCACTTACCCTCTATGCGACCATAGAGGAGTGCCCTCCGGAGTATGTCGGGAAGATGCGGCAGGCACTGATGCAGGTCAAACGGATCGGACTCAACCGTTCACGCGGTCTGGGACGGTGCGAAATCAGGGTGACAGGAGGAGCCGATGATTAAGATGGATTTTGTGTGTCGGTTTGAGAGTGATATTGTCCTGCATGCTACTTCCAATACCGAGGGGAAAATCGAACGGTTTGATTATATCGCCGGATCCAATTTCCTCGGGATGGTTGCCAGGGGATATTCGGATTTTGGTGACAAGGCATTTGAGGTGTTTCACAGCGGTGCAGTGCGGTTCGGGGATGGACACATCATCCATCAAGGGAAAGGGACATACCATGTACCCTTTTCGTGGTTCGCGCCCAAAGGGATGAGCCTTGAAGATGCGATCAGGGGCAACAAACTCTACAATGACCCTTTTATCACCGCAGAAGAGCACAAGAGATTCATCGCCGACGGTGAACAGCTCAAACAACAACGGGCAGGTTTCGTCACAGTCGGAGGAGAGATCGCCGGTATACAGCACACGTATACCCAGAAATCTTCCTACGACAAAAAACATCGCCGTTCCAGAGAGGGATATATGTTTGGCTACTACGCTTTGCCCAAAGGGACGCAGTGGCATTTTACCGTAGAGATTGATGATGAGCAGATAGACAGTGGTCTCATCCTCAAAAAGTTGCTCTCAAGCAAAAGACTGGGCAAGTCGCGCAGTGCCGAATACGGTCGCATCACGATCACCGAGTCCGATCCGGTGACACCGCTGCCGCAGCGACTCTCTCCGATTACGATAGGGGGGAGATCCTATGTGTTGCTTTATGCTCAGAGTCGGCTCGCCCTTTGTGACGAGGATGGCAGGGCAAGTTACCGTCCGGGCTTGTACTCCCTGGGATTTGAGGAGGGGAGGATCGCCTGGGAACTCTCGCAGATCCGTACCGATCGGTATACGCCTTACAATGCAACCCGACGCGCATGGGATCCCGAACGGTTGGTCATTCAGAAAGGGAGCGTGATCGCTGTGGAGGTTCCGGAGGGGTTTGATGTGGCGCGATACCAGGAGAGCATCGCACGTGGTGTGGGGCTTTATCGCAGTGAGGGGCACGGCAGGATCGTGGCCAATCCGGAGTGGGTTGCCTCGCGCGTGCCGGAGTTTGTCACGGATGCATCTTCTCTGGATTTGACGTTGCACGATACGCGTAAGCAAGGGGCGATCCACAGCTGGCTGATCGGACAGAGGAGGGCGCAGGAGGCTGACTACGAGATGCTCAAGGCAGTCAAAGCCTTCATCGCCGACAATGCCGTCTCGGGCAAAAAGAGCCAGTGGGGGCAGATACGGTCACTCTGCAGTGCAGCGACGGATAATCAGACACTCTACAGGAAACTGTTTGACGAGACTGTGGTCAACAACCACCCCGCGGGTTTCCTCCTTCACGGTAGAGCCAAAGAGAAGTGGAGCCGCAGTCTGATCGACAATCTCAAAGCCCGATACGATGCGACACAGCCGGAGGGGGATGGGTATCTCAAGTTTGTCAAACTCCTCTCGATCTATGCACCCAGACAAGACGACATACAAGGAGGTGAGTGATGTATACCTGTCGATATGTGGCACGCATCGTCCTCGAGGCGGTTACTCCGCTCAAAGTGGGGAGTGGAGAGAGTGATTTCTTCGTCGATGCGCCGGTGATAAAAGACTGGAATGGATTGCCGATGATCCCCGGTACATCCATTGCCGGTGTTCTGCGTCACAGTTATGGTGCGGGCGATGACGAAATTTTTGGCAGGGTGGATGGATCGAGACTGCTTGTCAGCCATGCGCATCTGCTCGACGAGGCTCAGGAGATCCACTATGAGCTGGGGATCGAGAAGCCGAGTCCTTTTGTGAAAAAATACTACAATCTCCCCACAAGAGAACATACCGCGATCAACGACAAGGGTACAGCTCTTCAGCACAGTAAATTTGATGAAGAGGTGGTCTATGCGGGGAGTCGGTTTGCGTTTGAGCTGGAATTGACAGGGGGAGAGGAGGATGAGCCGGTGTGGCAGAAGCTGTTGTCCCTCATCACCTCTCCTCTCTTTCGGCTCGGCAGCGGCAGCACCAAAGGATTCGGCGAGGTGAAAGTGGTGTCGTGCCATGGGCGTCGCTACACACTCGGCAAAGACTATGCAGAGAAACCTGGCGATCTGAATGTCATCAAAGGCAAAGAGGTTCACGATACCCTCGGAGAGCGTTCTGCGCCTTACACCCTCTATACCGTCACGATCACACCGGAAGATTTTTTCAGTTTCGGCAGCGGGTTCGGTGATGATGAGGTCGACGACATTGCCGTCACGGAGGAGATCGTGACCTGGCGGGATGGAGAGGGTGGTTTTGGCAGCAAGCAGATCCTCTTCCCCGCCTCGTCGCTCAAGGGGGCTCTCTCTCATCGTGTCGCCTTCCACTACAACAGGCTGAAAAAGCACTATGCAGACCATATCCCGGTCGAAGCGTTTGGGCAGTATGTGGGCGAAAACAACCCGGCAGTCGCTGCGATATTTGGTCACAAAAAAGAGAAGGGAGAGGATCAGAAGACTGGAGAAAAAGTTGAGCTCGGGCGAAAAGGGATCGCCCTCTTTTCGGATCTGTTCAAGACCTTTCGTGTCGAAGAGGTGAAGAGGTTTGACCATGTCAAAATAGACCGTTTTACAGGCGGCACGATCGATGCTGCACTCTACAGCGAAAAGGTAACAGCCCAACACGACACCTGGCAGATAGAGATCGTTCTGGTTCAGGAGATCGGGGGAGAGATCAGAGAGGCTTTCGAGCGCAGTCTCGACGATCTTTGCGACGGTTTGCTTCCTCTCGGGGGCAAGGTCAATCGCGGTCACGGTATTTTTACCGGTCAATGGAACAGCAAGGGGGTTCAGGATGCTTAAAGACAGAGAAGAGCTGAAAGATTTTTATGAACGACTCGACGGGAAATATGAGGGGTACATTCAGCTGTCGGGTGGCCGCCTCAGGCATGTCTACTTCGATCCCACGTCTCTCCCTGAGTGGAGTCGTCTCGTCGCGGGGGGCAACTTTATACTTGAGATGGCTCTGTATGCGCCCGATACACGGGTCTCTATCCTCGTGAAGCAGTACAACGATCGGTGGCATGTCACCGAACGGACAATCGAAGAGAGCGCTACGTTCGAGCGCTACATAATTTATCCAAACAGACATTATACCATGAGGGTCGCTCAGGTGTGGGAACCTCGGAAGAGTACGTTTTGTCTCGACATGGAAGTGCTGGAGCCTGTGCAGCTCCTTTTTGCCGGATTCGAATCAGGAGGACATGATGATCACCGCACCGTTTAATTTCGTACCGCTGAGTGATCGGGTTTTCTTCCCGCCCTGGGCGGAGAAGATCAGTCACGATATCCCGTTTGAAGACGGTCAGAGCGGTATGATCGATATCACCATTACGGCCAAAAGCCCGATCTTTATCCGTGATGGTGAAGACGAAAAAGAATTCTGCAACCACAACGGACGCTATTTTATTCCCGGCAGCTCTGTCAAGGGGATGGTGCGCAATGTACTGGAAATCATGAGTTTTGGCAAGATGAGTCAGGTGGATGATGACACTTATGCTGTGCGGGATCTCTCAAGTGCCAGGAATTTCTATATGACACAGATGAATCAGCATAATCATACAACTTATTGTGGTTGGCTCAAAAAAGGTGATGATAGTTACATCATAGAAGATTGTGGTGTTCCGGGGAGGATACACCATCGGCAGATCGATTATGCCCTTGAAGTCGATTTTGCCTCCAGGTTTCACCCCGGTACATTTGATCCCAAAGATGACAAGCAGAAAACTTCACAATACAAGTACGATTTGGTAGGTGGAAAAATTCACACTATTACCGTCGGGGATATGTATCGTTCTTCCACAAATTCCAAGTATGATCTCAGAGAATTTTACAAATATGACAAGCATGGAAAAAAAAGAGCCAAACTTGTTTTGACTGGGCAACCGACTGCCAGGAAAGATAACGGAAAGATGGGAGATGGCAAAGGATTTGAATTCCTGTTCTTTGACCCGCAGAAAGAACGAAAAGTCACCCGAAAAGTATTTGAGGACTTTAAATTTGCCTATTTTGACGGCAGAGATACTGAGCCAAAAGAGTCGCCCGACTGGCGCTATTGGAAAGACAAATTGGCTCAGGGGGAAAAGGTACCGGTTTTTTTTCAGACAAACGGTAACACGGTGATCCATTTTGGTCTTTCATATCTCTACAAACTTCCCTACAAACACTCAGTAGCAGACGGTATCCCTTTGACTCATAGGAATGAGGAAGATGAGAGATTGGATATGGCCGAATCGATTTTTGGTTTTATTGACGGCAAACAGGCTCTCAAAGGCAGAGTGCAGTTCAGTCACTTCCAGGCAGCAGAAGGAACGGTTCGCAGATTGCCTTTGCGGACGGAGATACTGGGTACCCCAAGAGCATCCTACTACCCTATCTACGTCCGTCAGGATAGCGATCACCTCTATACGACTTTTATGGATGATCCTTTTTCCATATCGGGCTGGAAGCGCTACCCCATCCATCGGGGTTCACAGGTCAAGAGGACAGAAGATACAGGCAATGAAAAAGTCGGTACGACTTTTGCTCCACTGGATCAAGGAGTTGTTTTTCATGGCAAGATGCGATACCACAATCTCAAACGGGCAGAACTCGGTGCGCTGTTGAGCGCACTGACGTTTCATAATACCCTCGGAACGTATCACAACATTGGCATGGCGAAATCTCTGGGATATGGCAAGATTACAATCGCCATCAATGGGGTCGATGATATTACACCTTATCTGAGAGATTTCGAGTGGGCTGTTAGTGAACAGATCGTCGACTGGAGCAGCAGTGAGCAACTCAAAGAATTGTTGTCTATGGCTGTTGAGCAGAACAATCAGGGTAACTCAAAACTTCAGTACATGCCGCTGGAAGCCTTTGCCAAAAGTAAATCCGGCTCACCAGATTATCTGCGAAAGTATACACAACTTGACGGGATAAGAGCTGTTGTACCATCGAGTCTTTTGAGCGAAGAACAAAGTAACGAGTTGTTGCAGAGAAACGCGCTGTTCAAAACGCAGGAACAAAAATACAAAGAGGAGCAGAAAAGGAAAAAGGAGTATGAAAATGCATACAATATGATGAAAAACTCACGCAATGCCGATCAGATTAAAGGCTTTTTGACCAAATACAAAACATCACCTTATCTAACCGATGAGGCGGTCAAAGAAGCCGAAAGAATCCTCTCAGATATCGAGCATGATATCCTGGCCCAAAAAGCGAAAGTCAGAGCAGATGAGATCCATGTAAAATGGCTTTCGATCCAGAAAACCGACCCTAAGTATCTGAAAAAAGCGCTTGAAGATTTCATTACCCATTTTCCAGATGCTCCAGATATCAAGGAAGCCAGAGCGAAACTCGAAGCCCTGCAGCCTTCATCGCAATCGAAAGCTTATACTGTTGATGAACTCGTGCAGGCGCAAGATGGCAAACGATTCAAAGCCATTCTTGAAAAGCTGGAGCTTGATGAACAGCATAAAATATATATACAGGAATATGCGATTTCCCTTTGCCGCCGGCTCAAAGGCAACAAGAAAAAAAACTTTTTCAAAGAGGCACAATTGGCCAGACTTGTAAGCAAAGAAGTGGAGGATGCCGGCAAAGCTGCATGCAAGCCATAGACGATGCACCTCCTCATCACCTACGACATCGCCGACAATCGCCGTCGCACCAAAGTGGCGACGCTGCTTGAGGGGTTCGGGGTGCGGGTGAATTATTCGGTGTTTGAGGTGACGATCCGGGCGCACAAACTCGAGAAGCTCCTCGCTGGGATCCGTCAATTGTGCCAGAAGGGGGATTCGGTGCGGGTATACCGGATGAGCCGGGATACCATCGCCAAGTCGTACGAACTTTTCGACCGTCCCGATCCGTTTGAGCAGGAGAGCGGCTATGTTGACTGAGCGTCTTGAGCAGTTGTTTACTCCGCGGCGACTCATCGAAGCACTCGAGCGCTACCGCAAGGAGCCCGAGGCGGCACAAGTCGAAGAGGCGATCCGCTCCGGTGCTTTCCTCTCGACACTTCAGCGGGGGTATGTCCCCGAGCCGATGCGGGGATTTGAGATCCCCAAGTCCAACGGAGAGATGCGCCAGATCGCGACGGCGACGACAGCGAGTAAGGTGATCCAGCGGGTGCTGGCCGATGCCCTCGTCGATGCGGTGACCCTGAATGACAAGAGCTATGCGTTTCGCCCGGGCAAAGGTCCCCTGCGGGCGGCCGGGCGTGCGCGGGATTTTTTGCATCGTCGAGGGTATACCCATGTCGCCAGGGCCGATGTCGATGATTTTTTCGATACGATCAATCAGGAGAAACTCATCGCCATCCTCGAGAAGATCATCGTCGATCGGCGGATCGTAGTGCTCATCTCTCTGTTTCTCAAAAACGGTCTCCTCAAACACCACAAATGGATCGACAAATCCGCCGGCATCTATCAGGGCGATGTCCTCTCGCCGGTGCTGGCCAATCTCTATCTCCATACATTCGACACGACATTGGAAGAGGCGGGGATCGACTTTGTCCGGTTTGCTGACGATATGGTGATGTTCGGACACAGCATGGATGAGGTGGAGCGTCACATGGCGTATGCGACCCGGGTGCTCGAGGCGCTCGATCTGCGCTTCGGGGAGGACAAAGGCTACCGGACGAGTGTGGTGAAAGGGTTTGAGTTTCTCGGGCTGCGGTTCCGGGGGGAGGAGATCCTGATGGACAACGACCGCCTCATGCGCAAACTCTCCACCCTCTCGAAAAAAACGAAAAAAATGGATCTTGCCGCTTCGATCGATTTTTTCAATACCTCCATCGCGGCACTGCGTCGCTATTACCTCAAAATCCTCAGCTCCATGGGGCAGCTTGCTCTCATCGAGGAGCATATCGATACGATCCTCATCCACAAAATCGCCTACGCCAAACAGCACAAGATCATCAACAACAAATCCCGGTTTGTCTCCCTGCTCGTGGAGCTCGAGAGTTGCGAGCCCTCGACACCGCGTGAACGCAAAGAGCATGCCCGCACCCTCATCGCCCGTGCCTACGAGAGTATCGCGCTCAATCATCCCCTCGAAACTGCCGCCAAACGCGTACAGAAAAAAAAGGTCGATACTCTCCAGTCTCAGATCAAAAGCTCTGAGCTGATCCTCAATCGCTACGGACTCTATGTGAGTCTGAGTCGGGGCAAAGTGGTCGTCAAAGAGTACGGCAAAGTGACCAGAAAGCTCCCCGTCAACTGGCTCACCCGCATCCTTGTCATGACCCCGGGAGCATCCCTCTCGACAGCACTGATCTACGAGTGTGCCCGCCGCCGGATTGATATCGACTTCATCGAGAAAAACACTCCAGTTGCGCAGATCCTCTACTATACAACAGTCAGTCATGAGCTCCATCAGAAACAGATGGCACTTCGGGATTCACCGAAGGGGCTGGCCATCGCCCGAGTGCTCGTCCGTGCCAAGATCAAAAACCAGATCAACCTGATCAAATACCACTACCGATACCGGACAGAAAACAAAAGGAAAGGAACCAAAAAACTCCAGAAATACATTGCCAGAATGGAAGATTATTACAAGCAGGCCAATCACGCTGCTGCGCTTGCGAAGCTCATGGGGTACGAAGGGGGAGCTGCGGTGGTGTATTGGCGGGCGTTCGGGATGCTGATCGGGCAGGAGGATTTCACCCGTCAGACGCAGAATGCTCCCGATGCGATCAATCAGGCACTCAACTACGGCTATGCGTTTCTCTACCATCGGATGCAGTCGGCTCTCGTGCGCAGCGGTCTCGATCTCTATCAGCCGTTCCTCCATGCTCCGCAGCCCAACAAGCCGACGCTGGTGTATGATATGATCGAGCCGCTGCGCCAGCCGGTGGTCGATCGTGAGATTATCTCGATCCTCAATCGCGGCACCGAGCTCCACACAGACAAGGGGCGCCTTACCAAACCGAGTGTCAAGGTGGTCACCGAAAACATCCAGGAGCGTCTCGCCACCCCGACCCGGTGGCGCAAGGGGAAGTATGCGATCACGACGATCATCGACGAGCAGGCGCTTGAACTGGCACATGTTATTCAGGGAATCAAAAGCCGATTCAAGCCCTTCGTGGTGCGTTACTGAGCTTCCAAAACAATTTGCAAACTTTTTGCCAAAGTTTATTTTAAGTGAAAATCTTTCAAATAAATGATTTTATGGGGATTTCCCCTTTTTTTTCTGTTTGGAAAAAAGTTTGCAAATTCCGCTCCGGAGGGGGAGGGGGTTTGGTTTGCAAACATTCAGTTTCAACTAAGCTTCAAGATACCATTTTATGGCTACTCTGAAACTTAACAGATGCTGAAAGTTTGTAAATTGCCCCAAACCGATACCGGAACAAACGGTTTGCAAACTTTTTGAAAAAGCATGTATTCGATAGAATGGGGGTTTGAATGGAATTTAAGAAAAAAACAAGCCCATTCATTATATAGTACGGATGGCAATTTGCAAACTTTTTGTCCAAGCTCCTTAACATGGCATTGTTAAGTAGGTAACAAAAAGTACTGAAATGGTCAAGTCTCCATCCTATGGGTTGTAGACAGACCAATGACCCGATTCAGGGGATTAAAACGCGTTCTCCTCGGCGCTGTATGCACCGATAATGATATGTAGACAGACCAATGACCCGATTCAGGGGATTAAAACCCAGTTTCTTTCCATGAGCCAATTGGATCATAGATTTCGTAGACAGACCAATGACCCGATTCAGGGGATTAAAACGCTCGGTTGTTAACCGAGCAACATTCCCTGAAGGGGGGTAGACAGACCAATGACCCGATTCAGGGGATTAAAACTTTTGAACGTCTTGTTCATTGTCTGCTCCTTTGTTTGGTAGACAGACCAATGACCCGATTCAGGGGATTAAAACGCCCATACTCCCCTTCACCATACCAATATTCAAAGGTAGACAGACCAATGACCCGATTCAGGGGATTAAAACAGAACCAACATTGGTTCTCCACCATGTTAAGCATACAGCTCAGTAGACAGACCAATGACCCGATTCAGGGGATTAAAACGGTGGTCGCGCTGCCTACTCCATCAACGATTTTTTAAAATGTAGACAGACCAATGACCCGATTCAGGGGATTAAAACAGGCTACTGCCTCTCGGACCAGGTCCTCAATGTCCGTAGACAGACCAATGACCCGATTCAGGGGATTAAAACTCTTTTCACGCTCGAGTTCTGCGGCCTTGCTCCAATCTGTAGACAGACCAATGACCCGATTCAGGGGATTAAAACATCTCCCTTTTATCCATTTCATATTCGGCCTCTTCGAGGCACGTAGACAGACCAATGACCCGATTCAGGGGATTAAAACACCCCCACTGTCAGATCGCGAATCCGGGCACACCAACGATGTGTAGACAGACCAATGACCCGATTCAGGGGATTAAAACGTATGCTGAGGCTGTCAAGAGTGACAGCCTCAATTTTGTAGACAGACCAATGACCCGATTCAGGGGATTAAAACACTATCATCCCTCCTATATTTTGAATTGGGAGCCAATGTAGACAGACCAATGACCCGATTCAGGGGATTAAAACATTCGAGCATCCGCTTGGCAATTGAACGTATCATTGGTTGTAGACAGACCAATGACCCGATTCAGGGGATTAAAACCCATACTCTCCCTCGTCATAATAATATGCGAAGGCGTAGACAGACCAATGACCCGATTCAGGGGATTAAAACGAGCCTCAAGAGGCGCACCCGCCTCTTTGAAGATCGTAGACAGACCAATGACCCGATTCAGGGGATTAAAACGCAACATAGATCTTCATGTTTTCTCCTTGTTTTTTGTAGACAGACCAATGACCCGATTCAGGGGATTAAAACCTTTTTTGTTTGCCATCATCTTCTCCTTGTTATTAATCGTAGACAGACCAATGACCCGATTCAGGGGATTAAAACATGCCTTGTTTTCTGCCATAATGTCTCCTTTTTGTGAGTAGACAGACCAATGACCCGATTCAGGGGATTAAAACGTATTTGGTTCTCAATTCTGTGAGTGTCTTCATTGGGTAGACAGACCAATGACCCGATTCAGGGGATTAAAACCAGCTATCGTCTTCGTAATCCCCTCGCATCAATACGTACGTAGACAGACCAATGACCCGATTCAGGGGATTAAAACTTCCTCAGACTTGAATGTCTTCTCAGCCATTGTCTACTCGTAGACAGACCAATGACCCGATTCAGGGGATTAAAACGCGGAAGGGCTCCTCATCCACTTTCACCCAATCGCCCCGGTAGACAGACCAATGACCCGATTCAGGGGATTAAAACGAGCCGCATGCTTAGTTTCGGCTCGATTACTCTTTGTAGACAGACCAATGACCCGATTCAGGGGATTAAAACAAAGTATTCCGCCTCCCGACGGAATGCCTTGAGAGTAGACAGACCAATGACCCGATTCAGGGGATTAAAACGTTCTGGGACATTATGTCCCAAAACCATCTCTTTGGTGTAGACAGACCAATGACCCGATTCAGGGGATTAAAACTCCTTATCGAGGATCTCAAATAGCTCCTCGATAGGTAGACAGACCAATGACCCGATTCAGGGGATTAAAACACTCAACCGTCTGAGTTGTTTGAGTCTCTTCAGACTTGTAGACAGACCAATGACCCGATTCAGGGGATTAAAACTCGCTAAGAATATCTTCCACCTTCTGTTCATATTCTTTGTAGACAGACCAATGACCCGATTCAGGGGATTAAAACACAATAAACTATTTGTTCATTATGGTTGCTACTACATCTTGTAGACAGACCAATGACCCGATTCAGGGGATTAAAACACGCGTCCCTCATCTCCCTTTTGTCCATTTCATACTCGTAGACAGACCAATGACCCGATTCAGGGGATTAAAACTTTGCTCCAACCCTTGAAGCAACTCCATGGCTACAATGTAGACAGACCAATGACCCGATTCAGGGGATTAAAACTTGGTATTGACTACGCGAAAGTTCGCATAGTCTTCCAAGTAGACAGACCAATGACCCGATTCAGGGGATTAAAACGGATTAAATCCTCAATGTCCCAGAGAACCCGGCCTGTAGACAGACCAATGACCCGATTCAGGGGATTAAAACGATGCCCCACAAGGGCATCGAC
>JALVQH010000221.1 GCA_027031505.1 Campylobacteraceae bacterium
CGTATAATCGGTCAGGATGCGGGCGTAGCCCCGGAGGGTATCGTGCTGATCGATGAGGCCGAGGTTGATCTGGGAGTGGGTCACGACGCGGTGAGACTCCTCAAAGGTGCGTTTGTATGTCCACCACTCCTGCGTGTAGAGGCGGTGGAGCTGCTCGATATGGTGGGGTTCAAGTCGTTCGATGATCTGCATAACATAATCATACCGAAATTTGGTAGAATACTCCCATGAAAACAATCACCAAAACCTCCCGCATCACCCCGGAGATCCTCGAGGAGCTCCCTTCACCCGTCTGGCTCCTCGAGGAATACCTCCTCGAAGCCAATCTCAAAATGCTCCAACAGATCAAAGAGCAAGCCGGGGTCAAAATCCTCCTCGCGCTCAAAGGATTTGCATTCTGGCGTGAATCTGATATTATAAATGATTATCTCGACGGTACCTGCGCCAGTGGACTCCATGAGGCGCGACTGGGTGCCGAAGCATTCGGAGGAGGAGTGCACACCTATGCTCCGGCATACAAGACTGAGGAGATCAATCATATCGCCAGGATCTCCCACCATATGGTCTTCAACTCCCCAGCTCAGCTGGAGCGTTTCGCCGATCAGGCACGCAGAGCCAACCCGTATCTCTCGATCGGCCTGCGGATCAACCCTGAGCACTCCGCCTCCCCTGCTGAGCAGTACAACCCCTGTGCCCCCTACTCCCGGCTGGGCACCCTCTCAAACACTATCAACGAAGAAACCGTAAACACCATCGACGGTTTCCATTTTCATGCTCTGTGTGAGCAGGATGCCGAAGCACTCGAAGGGGTGATCGAAGCGTTTGAAGCCAAATTCGGCCGGTGGTTGAAGCATCTGAAGTGGGTCAATTTCGGCGGCGGACACCACATCACCCGCCACGACTACGACCGGGAGCACCTCGTGGAAATCCTCCGTGCCTTCCGCGCGCGCCACCCCCACCTCTCGGTCTACCTCGAACCGGGCGAAGCGGTCGGCTGGGAAACGGGATCACTCATCGCCACCGTGCTCGACATCGTCCACAACGGCATCGACATCGCCATCCTCGACACCTCCGCCGAAACCCACATGCCCGATACTCTCCTCATGCCCTACCGCGCCGAAGTACGTAGAGCCGGGGAACCCGGAGAGAAGCCCCACACCTACCGACTCGCCGGCAACACGTGTCTGGCCGGAGACATCATGGGGGACTACAGCTTCGATGCGCCGTTGCAGATCGGCGATCGGATCATTTTCGAGGATCAGATGCACTACACCATGGTCAAAGCCACCACTTTCAACGGGATACAACTCCCGGCCATCGCCATCCTGCGCAAAGACGGTACGATAGAGATCGTGAGAGAATTTGGATATGAGGATTTCAAGGGAAGATTGGGGTAGGTGCACTGCGTGCACATATATTGGTGTATTGGTGTATTGGTGATTCGTGAAATTACTAACTTCTAATTTAAAAGCTGGTACGCCCGAGAGGATTCGAACCCCTGACCTTCGGAACCGGAATCCGACGTTCTATCCAGCTGAACTACGGGCGCATATTGTATTTGGAGAGTGAGATTATACATAAAATTGGCTTGGAGTGAGAAGTGAGAAGTGAGAAGTAAGAAGTGAGGAGTGAGGAGTGAGGAGTGATTGGTGATTGGTGATTGGTGATTGGTGATTGGTGATTGGTGTGGGTCGGGGTGCACCACAGGCACTTCCTGCGGTCGCCCTCCCCCCCCGACATAAAGCCACATAATACAGAAAGCGTTCTTGTCCCGTAGGGGCAGACTCGTGTGTCTGCCCGGGTGGCGCACACCACCATCAAGGGGCTGGGGTCAACCCCACAATGCGTAGCGCGTAACACGTAACACGCAACACGCCAAAAGCAACGCATACCAAAACTTCTCACTCCTCACTCCTGATTCCTCACTTATTCAAGCATGATGCAGCTCATAAACCGCCCCGCTGTCCCCCGATCTGCCCGGTACGAAAAAAACCGTTCGTGTTCGCATGCTGTGCAGACGGGGCTGATCTCAATCTGCCTGGAGGGGACGCCGAGGGCTTCGAGCTGGCGGGCATTGACCTGTTTGGTATCGAGAAGATATTTGCCGTTCTCCTTGGCTGCAATGGCTTCGGGATAGGCGGTAAAATATCCGACAACTTCCTCCCCGACTTCATAGCAGCACCCTCCGATCGCCGGACCGATCCCGACGATCAGATCCTCCGGGCGGGTGCCGTAGAGGCACCCCATCGTTTCGACCGTTTTGCGGGTGATCTCCTGCTGCGTCCCCCGCCAGCCCGCGTGAACGGCTCCGACCGCCCGGCGCACCGGATCGGCGATCAGCAGCGGGACACAGTCGGCGGTGAGGATCGTCAGTACCACATCGGGAAGATTGGTCACCAGAGCATCAGCCCGAAACGACGTATCAAGCTCCATCCACCCCCGACTGGCTTTTTCATCCACGACATGGACATGGTCTCCATGAACTTGCAGAGGTGAGACTATCTGTATCTCTGCACCAAAATACGATGCGATTTCGTCGCGATTGGCCAGCACGTCTCTCCTCTCCTGACCGGTATGGAGCGCTACAGAACCTTCGAGAGCTCGGCGCATGTCCCGTTCACTGATGCAGTGCCGTACCGTTTCAATATTTCCAATATTGCCAAATGCTGCATGTTTCATGTGCGCACCACCTTATGACACAAGAAGTGAATCTCTTTTTTAGGTATAATACCGAAAAAAATCAAGGCCTCGGATGGATCGCGAAGAGATTGCAAAATATTTTCGAAAAATTCCTCAAAATTTCAACTACATTCTCATTCTTCAGATTCTCCCGCTCCTGCTCATCTCTTCCATGCTGGTCAAAGAGATTGACCCCCGCCTTTTTCAAAAACAAATGATCTATTATGTCATAGGGGCTCTGAGTATGGTATTTGCCGCCTTTATCCCATGGCAGCGGATTTTGTGGTGGTTTGCTCCGCTGAGTTATCTGGCCAATATTGCACTGCTGGCTGCACTCAAATATTTCGGGATCAGCATCCTCGGTGCCAAACGGTGGCTGATCATCCCGGGCACCCACTTTACTATCCAGCCTTCTGAATTTATCAAGATCAGCGTCGTACTGATGCTGGCTCACCTGATCGGTCACAATCCACCCCCCGAAAAGGGATACGGTCTTAAAGATCTAACCAAACTTTCGATCATCATTCTCATCCCGTTTTATCTCATCGCCAAAGAGCCTGATCTCGGGACAGCGCTCGTGCTGTTGATGACGGGGTTTGGCGTGCTGTTTCTTGCCGGTATCAATCACAAGATCACCATCGGAATCCTGCTTCTTTCCGTCATAGCCGTAACGGCTGCCTGGCAGTTCAATCTCATCAGACCCTACCAGAAAAAACGGATCAATGATTTCCTTGGCAAGCCCAGTTACCATGTCCAGCAGGCACTTATCGCTATCGGCTCAGGGGGTCTGCATGGCAAAAGCAAAGATGAGGCAACCCAGACTCAGCTTAAATTTCTTCCGATCTCTTCAAGCGATTTTATTTTCGCCTATCTTGGGGAGCGACTGGGATTTTCCGGAATGGTAATCGTTATCATCACCTACATACTTCTGATTGTCCATTTGTTGCAAATCTCCCATATTTACAGCGATGACTATCTCATCAAATCGGTTGCTTCGGGGCTGGCTCTTTTGTTTTTTATTTATATGGGGGTCAACATGTATATGATCATCGGAATGGCTCCTGTTGTAGGGGTTCCCCTGCCGATGTTCAGCCACGGGGGAACGTCGTTTATCATTTTTGCAATCTTTTTCGGCATTCTATTGAATCTCATTGCCTTTAAAAGGTATTTTCAGTATAATGCGGACGCGAAAATTACCATGATGGAAAAAGACGCAATCGATCGCGATCTCCAGTCTCCCGTTTCCGCACGCCGCAAAAAATCGGAAGAGCCTGTCTCATCTGTACAGGCAAAACTCGACGCATTAAAAAAGCACAAAAAACCATCTACGGGTCTTTAGCTCAGCTGGTTAGAGCTCCCGGCTCATAACCGGGCGGTCCAGGGTTCAAGTCCCTGAGGACCCACCACGTTACTATCCACAAAAATCCAAAGTTAGGTTAGAGGGGTCAGGAACTAAATCCTCAGTATTTAGTTCCTGACCCCATAGCTCGAATTACTTCCAAAAACATCAGAGGTTTAATGAAATTTGCTATACAATCCCCTGGAGACAGATACCTTCGGAGTCATTCAGTTGAGACTGGCGGATCGACATAACAGCTACAAGG
>JALVQH010000222.1 GCA_027031505.1 Campylobacteraceae bacterium
GCGTGGACAGCCGTAGGGGTTCTGGTTTATGCAGCCGTAGCGCATCTGCGTTTCCTTTCCAGGATCAACAGCATCTATATATACAATGTAGCAGTACTCCTTGCAATCAGTACGCTGATTATGACATATTTCGGTGTCAACTATTATCTCAGCGGTCTCCACTCCTACGCCGGCGGCGACCCGGTACCCCTGCCGGGATGGGTGCTGCCGACGTTGGCCGTAATCGGTGTGATGATTGTCTGGGCAGGTCGCTATCGGCACAATGTACGATAAACCCCTTTTTGGGTACAATACCCACTGCGCAACGAACAGATGCAGGAGGGTGGGGGGTCTGTTCATATCTACCCGGAATTTGCATGGGTCAACACACCGGGCGTCTCAATACGGTTGACGCACGTTCTGCTGCAAAAATCGGGATAAACCAAAGGAGTGATATCATGAGTATGATGCAAGAGTTCAAAGAGTTCCTCATCAAAGGTAATGTGGTCGATATGGCCGTAGGTTTTATTTTCGGTGCGGCGTTTGCTACGGTGGTCAAATCGCTGGTCAACAATATCATCATGCCGCCCGTGGGCAAGCTGATGGGCAATGTCGATTTTTCGCAGTTGTTCGTCCCGCTGGACGGCAAAGAGTATGCCTCGCTCGCGGCTCTGGAAAAAGCCGGCGCCCCAGCGATCAAATACGGAGTGTTTATCAACGATACTGTTTCGTTTCTGATTCTCGGGTTTGTGGTGTTTTTGTTCATCAAAGCCTACAACAAGATGAAAAAAGAAGAGCCAGAGCCTGAAGAGGCACCCACGACCAAGGTGTGCAACCGGTGTGCCATGGAGATCCCCATTGCCGCCAAAGTGTGCGGACACTGCGGAAACACCGACGTCTAAGAAGCGCCGGATCACCTCCGGTCGCCCCCTGGCTTCCCAAAGAGCCGCTGCATGTAAAATTCACCATTCACCATTCACCATTTACCATTCACTATTCACTATTCACTATTCACTATTCACTAAATCTTGCTGGTATCCCCACGAGGACTCGAACCTCGAGCTATCCCTTAGGAGGGGACTGCTTTATCCGGTTAAGCGATGGGGACAAAAAGAAGAGGTATTATAGCCAATTGCCCTGAAAAAGACGTTTCATTTGGTAGCAGAAAAACCTGACAGAGCGATATCAGCATCGACTGGGAGTAATAAGCTAAAAATGGTTATAATCGCATCAATTATTTGCTAAAAGGTTGCTGTCATGATGGAAGTGAGCATTTTTACGTATCTTGGAGCGTTGCTGGGGCATGGGGTGTGGGTAGTGATTGCTCACCTGTTGATCGTATTGGCTCTCGGGTTGTGGGTAGCCCGTGCCGCGACCCAGAACCTCCGTGCCGTTCCCGGTGTGATGCAAAATATCATGGAGGCTTATCTCGGCGGAGTGATGGCGATGGGCAAAGATGTCATCGGTGAGGAGAAAGCCCGTCAGTACCTTCCGCTGGTCGCTACCATCGGTATCTTTGTCTTTTTTGCCAACGTCCTCGGGATCATACCCGGTTTTGAAACTCCGACGGCCAATATCGGTGTTACATTGACGCTGGCATTGATCGTCTTTGTCTATTACAACTTTGAAGGGATCCGTAAAAACGGTATCGTTCATTATCTTGCCCATTTTGCCGGTCCGGTGGCGTGGCTGGCTCCTCTGATGTTTCCCATCGAGATCGTCTCCCACTTCTCACGGATCGTTTCACTGAGCTTCCGTCTGTTTGGAAACATGAAAGGGGACGACCTCTTCCTGTGGGTACTGCTGATGCTTGCTCCCTGGCTCGTACCTCTGCCGGCCTATCTGCTGCTGAGCTTCTCGGCGCTGCTGCAGACCTTTGTTTTCATGATTCTTACTTACGTGTATCTTGCCGGCGCCGTTGCCATCGAAGAGGGGCACGAAGAGGAGGCTCCTGCTCCGATCGTGGATACAATGGGGGCTGTCTAAGGATCTCATGCACCTGAAAAAAACCACCCTTTCAGCTCTGATCAGTTTTCTTCTTGGAGCGGGATGGGGTATTGCTGTAATGGGTGCAATAAATATGTTTTTTTCTTTTGTTCATGTCCATTTTCTTATGGGATTTCTCGCAGCAATATTTGGAGCAGTTCCCGGTTTGCTGATTGTTGTGTTTCTTGAATATCTTCTCCTCAAAAACGAATGGCTGTCCGAGATAAAGCGCCAAACCCGTTTGCTCGAGAGGATCGCTTCCGAGAAATAGTCTCAACCCTTTCCGTTTTACCAGCACTAACGCACCTTTTACTACCCAGACGGTATAATACCTCTATACTCTTATTGCAAAACAGGAATATCGATGTTCGAAACCGTCATCGGGCTGGAGGTACACATCCAGCTCAACACCGCTACCAAATTGTTTTGTGCGTGTCCGACCAGCTTCGCCGCGCACCCCAACACCTACATCTGCCCGACATGCCTCGCGCTCCCCGGAGCCTTGCCGGTGGTCAACGAAACGGCCGTGATCAAAGCCATGCGCTTTGCCAATGCGATCGGTGCCCGGATCAACGAAACCTCCCGTTTTGACCGCAAATCCTACTTCTACCCTGATTCGCCGAGTGCCTATCAGATTACGCAGTTTTATGAGCCGATTCTGCGTAACGGAACGGTGAGGATCGATCTCGAAGACGGAACACAAAAATCCATCCGTGTTCACGAAGCCCACCTCGAGGCCGATGCCGGGAAAAACATACACGAGGGTGCAGTTTCGAGGGTGGATCTCAACCGTGCCGGTACCCCACTGCTTGAGATCGTCAGCGCCCCCGATCTTCGCAGCGCCCATGAGGCGATCGCCTACCTCAAAAAGCTTCATGCGACGGTGCGTTATCTTGACATCAGTGATGCCAATATGCAGGAGGGATCCTTCCGATGTGATGTCAATGTTTCCGTGCGCCCCAAAGGGCAGGAGGCGTTCGGGACACGCGTCGAGATCAAAAACATGAACTCATTCCGCTTCATCTCCGAGGCAATCGAATACGAGGTACAGCGGCAGATCGAAGCATACGAAGATGGGGTATATGATGACGAGGTGTGGCAGGAGACCCGCCTGTGGGATCCGGATCGTCATGAGACCCGTTCAATGCGGGGCAAGGAAGAGGCAGCCGACTACCGCTATTTTCCCGAGCCCGATCTGCGCCCGGTCATGATTACCGAAGCGATGCAGGAGGCGGCCCGTGAACTTCCGGAACTCCCCGATCAAAAGGTGGCACGCTATACCGAAAAACTCGGGCTCAAAAAATACGACGCACTGGTGATCACAGCTGACAAAGAGCTGGCACACTATTTTGAAGCGATGATCGATATCGGAGTTCCGGAGAGGTCGGCGGTGACGTGGCTGACGTCCGAGTTGCTCGGGCGGCTGAACAAAGCATCTCTCCCAATCACCGAGTCGCCTGTGGATGCCCGGACGCTGGGTACTTTGATTTTGAAGATCGAAGAGGGAATCGTTTCGGGCAAAGGAGCCAAGGAGGTACTGGATCATCTCATGAAACACGAGGAACGTGACATTGATGCGATCATCGAGAAGCTGGGGCTCAAACAAGTCAGTGATGACGGTGCAATTCTTGCCATTATCGAAAAGGTGCTGAGAGCTAACGAAGACAAAGTTGCCGAGTACCGAAACGGCAAAGAAAAACTGCTGGGCTTTTTTGTCGGACAAGTGATGAAAGCCTCCAGAGGAGCAGCCAATCCCGCCAAAGTCAACCAGCTCCTCAAAAGGCGATTGATAGAGTGATGCATCCGCGAATCGATTCAACTCCCCCCATGGTCGTGCGCGCACTCAACAAACGCCGCAGTGCCCGCTACCAGGCATTCAAAGGATTTTTCCGCAACATTCTGAACAACCCTGCCTATCCGTATAAAAAATATTTTGATCTTTTCATGATTGGACTGATCCTGACGTCTGTCTGGATCCTTATCCATGAGGTCAAGCACCCTTTGCCCCGGTGGGTCGATATCTACGATTTGTATGTGGTCACCTTGATTTTTATCATAGAATACCTGCTGCGCCTCTGGGTGCACAGCGATTTGTATGAAATGATCCTCAAGGAGTATGACGAATCGCTGATTCTTGGAAAACCGTTGAGTCGATGGCGAATCATCAAGCGCTTTGTGTGGAGTAAGCTCACCTATATGGTGACACCGGCTGCTTTGATCGATCTGATGGCTATCCTGCCCGGGTACCGTCCGCTGCGTGTGTTGAGAGTGTTTGTCCTTTTTCGTCTCTTCAAGCTGCTGCGCTACACCAA
>JALVQH010000223.1 GCA_027031505.1 Campylobacteraceae bacterium
ACGAGCGAAGGGGGCTTCGGTATCGGACTCAATATCGTCCATCAGGTAGTGCAGTTTTACGGGTTTGATTTTGTGATCGACTCGGAGGTGGGGGAGGGGACGACAGTGAAGGTTGTTTTTAGTGAATAGTGAATAGTGAATAGTGAATAGTGAATGGTGAATGGTGAATGGTTTTGGTATGTTTTGCTTTGCAAAACTTTTATCAAAGGAAGGGGACGCGACTTCAGTCGCGTTTGGCGGGGTTGAAACCCCAGCCCCTTGTCGCTCTTGGGGTTTGGACTTCAGTCCAACAAAACGCGTCAGCGTAACTTTTAAAATGAGGAATGAGGAATGAAAAAATTTATAATCCTGATAGCCGCCCTCTCAACCCTCCTCCCGGCTCAACCCCCGGTCGATCCGGTGCTGGAGGCCAACTGTCTGGGGTGCCACCGTGAGCAGAAACTCCCGGACAATCTGATCTACCGTCGGTATCTGCTACGCTACAGCTCCCCGGAGCGGATCGAAACAGCACTGATAGCTTACCTCCGCCACCCGGACAAGTCTCACTCGATCATGCCGTCGGAATTTTTCCTCCGTTTTCCTCTGAAATACCCGTTGAAGATCGAAGATGCGGTGCTCAGGGAGAGTGTCCAGAAGTATTTGGAGTATTTCGATGTGCGGCGCAGGTTGCGGTTGGAGAAGTGAAAATGCGACTCGAAGGGACTCGAAGGGGTCAGGTGAACGTAATCGTAAACAATTCGGTTATACTACAACAGCGAAGGCTAAGAGATGGACACAATCGAGCGGTTACGTTCACCCCTTTAACTACAATATATTTGCATTTATGTCTAAAATACTTTACATTACCGTTATTTCATGGTATAGTTGCACACTATATTAGACAAAAAGGTCTCATGTATGATAGAGATATTCAAAAAGAATGAAAAAATAGCAACTTTAAAAAAAGACAATAAATCATATCTATTGGATTATGAAAATTTAGATTTGAAAAACTCCATATCTTTATCTCTGCCAAATTATAGAAAGTTTTATACCTGGGAGCATAGGTTTCCTCCCTATTTTGAAACGTTTTTGCCAGAGGGGTATCTGTATGAGATTTTTAAAAATATATTGACCAAAGAGTATGGTTATATAGATGATTATCTCATATTTTCTCTACTCTCTTCAAATATCACATCGAGAGTAAAGTTTGAAAGCGATTTTAAACATCTCGATTTTCCAACTGTCGATATCGATGAGATACTGCACAACGACACAAAAGATACTTTTCATCACTTGCTGCATACTTTTTTGGATAAAAACTCTATCTCGGGCGTGCAACCAAAGACCGTTGCCATCGTAAAAGATAGAGAGACACTCGATACAAAAGAGTATATCATCAAAGCCTGGGGAGATGCGTTTCCCTATTTGGCTGAGAATGAGTACTTCTCACTCAAAGCGGTTCAAAGAGCCGGCGTCGAGATACCCAATATCAAGCTATCGAAAAATGGTAGATTTTTGCTGGTTGAGAAGTTCATATTTGATGGTGAGGAGATTTTGGGATTTGAAGAGGTGCTATCACTTTTGGATAAAAACAAAATCAACAAATACCAAGGCAGCTACGAACAGGTATCTAAAATCATACTCCAATTTTCAACCGATAAATCAACCTCCATGAAGCAGTTTTACAAAACAGTTGTCATGAACTATTTGCTCAAAAATGGCGATGCGCATCTTAAAAACTTTGGACTTTTATTTGATGGTGATTTCAAGCGTATAAGGTTTGCGCCTGCGTATGATGTGGTAACCACAACCGCTTATATCTTCAAAGACAAACCGGCTTTGATGCTCGATGGCAAAAAGATATGGCACGCAAAAGAGAGTTTGATAAGTTTTGGGCAAAAGTATTGTCTCCTGTCAAAAAAAGAGGCTGCTGCATGCTACAAAGAGTGCGTAGAGGCCGTTGAAGTCTCTATCAAAGAGTTGGAAAACTACATAAGAGAAAATCCCTATTTTAGCGCAATAGGAAACAGGATGGTTGATAGCTGGAGATTGTCATTTGAGGGTAAGGCTATGAAGGAGATAAGCGATGATATTATCCGAACTTGGAAGCAAGGTTAGAGAGTTGAGAAAAGAGAAGCGGATAAGCCAGGAGCGTTTGGCGCAAACGGTAGGGATCAGCAGAAACACCCTGTCAAAACTTGAAAATGGCTATATAGCGAACATCTCCATCGTCACTTTGGACAGGGTCTTGAATGCCCTGGGGTATCAGCTGGATATACGACCTGCTAACCCTTTTGTGAGTTTGTAGCGCTGCTATCGGGCGCCTCTAAAAAATAGAAAATCTCAGTAAAGGCTTTTCGTGGATAGACATCATACATCATCGAGACGATCGCTTCGGCTTCCTCTCTTTCCTTTGTGATTTGGGATAAGGAATGATAACTGTTGCATGTCAACTGAAGATCAATTTTTTAAAAAAAACAAAATTATGGTATAATACAGTTCTAAAACCAGATGGCGTCCGTGTTGAGGCGTAAGTTTGGGGATCGTCCTCAGGGGCGAGGCATCAAACCACAGCCATCATCCTTCCGGTAGTTTTTGGTCTGCCGGTTCTTCTATTTTTTTCGAAACAGTGTTTTCAATGACAATATTTTTTCTCTCATGTCTCGGAGCTTGACCAGTTTTACCGTGCCGTCGGGGTACTTTTTTTCAAAAACGACAAAAATTTCTGTTCGTCCTGTACGTCTGTTGGGTTCAATGGTTTTGCTGACAGTATCGAAATGTGCGATAATCTCCGGTATGAGGCAGATGTAATCCACGTCGTATTTGTGACCATTTTTGACATGTCGGACGTATTCTTCCGTAATGACAACGTAATAACCGTTCAGAGTCAGAGGTATTTTGAGGGAGGTGCCGAGATCGATCCGACACAGAGTGAGAGCATGGTTGGTGCGGGACGTACGGGCACGGTTGACAAAAGCGCAGATTTCGTCTTTTGTCGGTTGTACCATCTCGTGTTTCCCCCCTGTTATATTGGGAGAAAGTTTAGCATATTTTTTTGAAAGAGGCTACTACTCCCCCTTCCCAAACCCCACACGCTTCAAAATATTCTCTTTGGACTTGATCATATAAAGAATCGTCCCGGCTACGTGCATGGCAATGAGCGCCATGAGGATGTAGGAGCTGGTGCTGTGTACCAGGCCAAGCGTAGCGGTGATCCCATCGGGGCCGCCATAGACGGAGGGGTCTTTACCGAAGATCAGGACTTGTCCGAGATTGGTGCTCTTGGCGGTGGCCATGCCGCTGATGCCGACGATGAGGAGGAAGAGGTAGATCAGACGATGGTTCCATCGGACGATGGTCTCACGGAATGCCCCCATATCGAGCGGCTCAAGCTCAGGCTGTTTGCGCAGCATACTTAGACGGATCAGGGTGATGGCCGTCGCGATGAACCCGAGGATCATGTGCCCTTTGTACGGGCTCAGATCGCCTCCTTTGGCCGGGAGATCAGGGAGAGCAAGTGTGGCGCCGATGAGGATAAAAGCCAGGATTGCTGCATGGATCCAGTGGATCGCGGAGAAGGTGTTGGTGTATTTTTTGGTCATAGGGATTCCTTTGGGTGTAGTTGAATGCGGGCGTATTGTATCGGGGCAATCTAAACGCTATCTAAATTGGGTGAGTTTAGATTGGGTTGAGATTGCTCTCATATAATACCCTGAACGATTCAGGAGTATCGCATGAAACACATTCTACTACTTGTCCTCTTGTCTGTCTCGTATTTGGAGGCAGAGACCCTCTCCGGGCTGATCAACTATGCTATGAAACACAATACCGGTGTGCTGCAGGGTAAAACGGCTATCGAGCTCTCGCGTGCAAGTGAGCGGATGAGTGAAGCGGCGATGGGAGGTGAGTTCAACTTCGTCGGCTCAGCGACCCATTATAACATCGAGCGCACCCTGGCGCCGGTGCCGCCCAGTGCCATGATGGCCAAAAAACCTATCACGACCTCCAAAGAGATTTTCTCCGCAGGGTTGGCCTTTAATGTCCCCCTCTTTACCGGCGGGGCTCAGATTCATCAGCTGCGGATCGATCAGCTCGGCACCCAAATTGCCACGATCAAATCCCGCCTTGGCCGAGAGGAGGTGGCCTACAACATCCGTATCCTCTATCTCTCCTTATTGGCACAGGATGGGATATTGACGGCGCAGCAGCATTATGTGGCCTCTCTGAAGAAATTGGCCAGTCAGATTCGTACCGAAG